>JAMCQQ010000493.1 GCA_023379515.1 Actinomycetota bacterium | reverse complement strand
AGTGATATATGGTTATCAAAATATTTTCCCTTTCCTTATCATCAAGATCTGCCTTAAGTACATTTATTATGTAATATCTTATGTCGCCCATTGGCATATCAGTTCCAAAAAGAGTTCTGTCAGGACCAATGCTGTCTATTATTTTTCTATAAACCGGTGGATAATAATCATCCCCCGAAAGATCCAGATAAACATGACTGTATTTACCGGTAAAATTTATAACTTTCTCAAAAAAAGATTTCCTACCGCCCGCATGTCCGAGAATAATTTTTAAATCCCGGAAATTATTCAACACTTTCTCTAAAAGGAGCGGGTTTGCATAGAACTGCTTCGGATTATCGGTATAAGGGCTCCAGCTATGGGTTAGAATGACCGTATCATTTTCAAGAGAATACTTCCATAGAGGATAATAAGATATATCATCAATCATTGTTTCATGAAATGCCGGATGTATTTTCACTCCTGCAAATTCCACTTTAATTCTATTTTTTTTAATAATCTCCAACGATTTTTCCGGGAAATGGGGATTGTATATTAAGTACCAACTTATAAAATTTCCAAATTCATTGGAAATTCTGGTTATTACATCCATCTGACCTTCTACATCAAAAAAACCTATGGCATGAGAGCAGATACACCTGACTACGTTATATTTTTTTAACAAATTTATGGTTCTTTTGTCACTATACTTATCATAATAAATATTCGGCAATACTTTACCCAGATGCATATGCGCATCTATAATTTTAAATTTTTTTATTTCACTGATATAATCCCTGACTTTAATCAATTTCTATACTCCTTAAAAGATTATCGATATTATTGAAGACTATATCTTCTTTAGCCTTATTATTTAAACCTGACATAAGCATCCTGACAACAGAAAATTCCATCTCAAGCACAGGATAGCTGGTACCGAAAATTAGTCTCTTTGAACCGAATTTTTTAACCATATCTTCAATCTGTTCCATCAAAAAAAGTTTACTAGTTTCAATATATAAATTCTGGTATTTCTCAAGTAAAGGATACAATAACCTGTTAAACATTGCCTGTTTTAAAGTGCATTCTAAAATAACAGGTAAATCCGGATTTTCCTTCAGGATGATGTTCAATTCATCCATTGCAAAATACTTGTTGCCCGTTATGTCAAGCTCTTTTAGATCTATCATAATTGGAATTCTTCTGCCCGAGAGTATTTTAAATATTTTTTTCATATAGATATCGTTTATATAAAACAGGTGAGATTTCGGAAATAACCTGAACAGCTTTACTTTTTGAGTAAGAGAAGATTTTACATATTTGTTAAAATCAAAAACAATATAAGCTTCCGGCACCAGAATCAAACAAAGGTATAAATTATCACTTTCCAATAATGATTTATTTGACAGTAATTCGTTATTTCCTGTATGCCAGTCATATTTAAGAGACAATTCATTTGTTAAAATTGCAGTTTGAATTTCGTTTTCAGACAAAGATTTAACCAGCTTTATCAATTCATTTTTTTCATCCTTTATGAATTTATCTCCTCTTATCCAATGGTTTATATCGAAAAAATTCATCATAATACTGCTTTCCTGATTATAAGTTTGTAAAAATTTAATTAACTTAAAAAACTTATTGGCTATCCTTCATTAATTTTTTCCTGTATTTTTCTATCTCAAGATTATTTATTTCATCAATCTCTTCAGATGTAATTACTGCCTCTTTCCCTAAAGTTCTTGCAGCAATAATCATTTTTGCTGTTTCTTCTATTAATACTGTCTTTACCCAGGCTTCTCTAAAGTTTTTTGCAACAACAATAAGACCGTGTTTTTTTAATGTTAATGCTTCATAATTTCCGATATTTTTTTTAATCAGATCAGCTAATTTTTGGGTACATGGAGTGGTGTATTCAATAATTGGAACTTTCTTTCCAAGAAATAATGGAAAGTCGGGGAAAAGTGGCTTTATTTCAACTCCTGCACCGATAACACCGATGGTGATAGGCGGATGAGTATGAAAAATTGTATTTACATCTTCTCTGATCTTGTAAATTTCAATATGCATTGCAATTTCACTGGTTGGTCTTCTGGTCCCACTGGTAATCTCCCTGGTATTTAGATCTATACAAACAATGTCCTCTATATCTATTTCATCAAAACCAAGTCCTGATGGAGTTAAAAATACAGTATTACCTCCCCGGTGGGAAATATTGCCTCCAGGGCCTACCACCAGATTTCTATCATTTATCATTTTCCCGTATTTTATTATTTCCTCTTTTATTTTTATTTCTTTTTCATCCATTTCTTAATATTTTCAAATTAGTTATTAGTGTATGGCAACTTTTAACTATCAGTAACAAATTTAAAATTTTATAAACTGTCTTAAAAATTCTAAGTTTAAAAATATGCTAAAAATTCAATTAACTTTCAGGCATATCAGGATTGGTATCAGGTCCAAAAACTTTCAGCATAACCAAGGGTTCGTTTGCACTATTTTCTATTTCCACTCCTTTTTTTGCTGCCGAATATGTAACAAAAAATTCGTCATCTGTTAGCTCACCATATCTTATCTGGGTAGGGCTGGAAACCCCAACTCCATTAATTTTTCCAATACCCTGCAACGCTACCAATCCATATGCTCCCTTATCTGAAATAATTGCTTTTACTTTAGGGTCTATGGTTAATTCCTTGGCGCTAAAATATTCCTTATCATCAATTTTCCCATAGATTATCCACTTTTCCATGTAACCCTTACTCCTGGTATTAGCATCAACTGTCTTTGGAACACGATAAAATTTCTCTTTAAAATTAGGAGTAATATTTTTTTCCCAATCCAGCATGCTAGCAATATAATCATAATCATTTTTTCTTTCAGGCGGCACACTAATGGTCAATAGTTCCTTATCTATAAACTTGTCTCCAACCATTGATTGAAATAAACTTAAGATATCAGATGCCCACTGAACCTCATATGTTAGAAGTGTCCCGGGTGCATGCAGTATCCCCGGTGGCAGCAGCCATCCTGTCCCGGGTTTTAACCTGTATGCCTTTGAAAGATCTAAAATCCCGTTATCTCCCTTGTCCCAGTTTTTAAGACAATTAATCAAATCCTGTTTGCTTGTACCGGGTTCCAGTCCAAAAAAGGTATAAGGAAATGTATTTTTGATTGTATTTAGCTGAACCGGAAAATAATATGCTTCGGGTTTTCCTTCCATACCTACATTTTTTGCATGCTCGTCCATTTGGTGAACATGATGAGGAATTGGTTCCATATTATCAAAAAACTTTGCATATATTTTCCAGCCGCCATACTTTTTCATGGTGTCTTTTCCAAGTATTATATCCCCACAACATTTTATAATATCTTTTAGAGTATGTTTCCGGTTATCGTGGACTACATAACTTAGACCCTCATCATCCGGAGTTAAGGGTCCGTTATATGCTTTTGTTGTTGAAGCAAGCCATCTTTCGTCAATTCCTCCTCTTTGGGTTCCTAAGATATAGAGGTCATCCGGATGCAGTTTTAATCTTCTGCCCGGAACCAGAAATGAACGCGGAACCCAGGTGGGCAACAGGTGGAGCACTCCATTTCCTTGGGCCAATGCTGCTTCAGTAAAATCTTTTATTCTGTTACTCATTAGTCAAATCCCTTTCTTCATACCTTAAAGCTTTTATTTTTAGGAATATATAAAAATATGTTTCAATAATTTAATTTATTCGAAACTTAACATAATTAAAACTGCACATCTTTTCTTTCAAAATAAAACTCGGTGTCTTTTATTTGGGTTCTTTGAATATGCTGCCAGTCTTCATACATATCTTCCAAGCACATATCTTTATATTCCTTATAAAAATTACTATTTTTTATTATTTGCATGTAATAGAAAGTTCTTGCATTATTTTCCAGGGCTTCTGTTTTTGAAAATGCCTCCCGCAAATCTTTGCCTGCAATTACTGCACCATGACCGGGCAGCAGGCACGCCAAACCACTATTGGGATTTAAGTTATATAAGTATTTAAAATATTTTGTAACCGCAACTGACTCTCTGATGCTTACTTCCGGCTCGTCTTTAATGCACTTGATATAACGTGGAAACAGCCAGTCACGGGCAAGCCCCGTTACTATCGGCATATCAGATTTGAGTGATGCAAATCCAAGCAGGTATCTTGGATGAACATGAAAAACTGCATTTATATGGGGAAATAATGCAAGAACTTTCTATTACATGCAAATAATA
>JAMCQQ010000492.1 GCA_023379515.1 Actinomycetota bacterium | reverse complement strand
TGAATTGTAAGTCTACAAAACTTTTTGAAAAAAAGTCTTTTTATGGATTATTTTGGTTTATTGAAGATGACATATCTAAATAATAATATTTCATCAATAGTTACATTATTGTTAAAGTTCCAGTTTTTCCTCTTTTCATGAAAAAAAGGTTTAAGCTTTAATTTTTTTCTCTGAACCAAAAAACAGCTGAAAAGTTGCACACTTAAAAAATTTAGGAAAAATTCAAATACAGCATAATCCAAATATTTCTAGCAACTGTCTTCTTGATGTGTAAAAAAGGCTAGAAAGAAAAAATTCTTAAACTTCATAACAGTCCCTGAAGAAAAATAAGAAGAAAGGCGAAGAGCAGCTCAGCCTGAAAATGTCCGAAATTCTTTAGAGTCTAATGACTGAACCTATTACTTTTCACAAAAAGCTCACAAAAACTGCAGGACTGTATCATTGTAACTAAAATATTTGATTAAATATAAATTTTGGAATTAAACTGTCCAATAACTTCACAACTCAGTAAAAGTAAGATTTATTCCAAAATTATATTTATTTGACTCGCCAGTTCTTACTGTCTGCTGAGTCCATTATGCAAAACTTACAGTAAAAAAAAGAATCGCAATTGTTTTTTTAAGCTGGTTTTCAGTTATTGGATTTGATTTATTCCTGCATGCTGGGTTACTTGCAAGATTATATACCAGGCCAAGCCCATTTTTACTAATTGCCGATAAAGCATTGCCTCAAAATGATTTATTAAAGTCGTTCCAAATACTGGTCCAATTACCTGGGTAAAACTAGTCAAAATACCGTTACTATTATTATACTGAAAGTTTATACTTAAAAAACTGCTTTTGTAAACGATATAAAAAAGCTTTAACTAATAATATAAAAAATAATTCTAATAAAAGGTAAGGATAGAGAGATAAAAATGAGCCCTGATAATGGAAAAAATAACGTTGACTGGGTTGTAATGGCGCTTTTTAGCGGTTTGGCAATTGTAGCTTTTTCAGTGGCAAAAATTGGAGGATGAAATGAACAAAGAGCTAAAAAATGAAATAATCAAAAAGATGATTACATATTTTGATTACGACAACAACCATATCAATCATACTTATCGAGTTCTTGATTATGCGGAAGAAATTTCAGATAATGAAAAGGGAGATCCGGATATAGTAATTCCTTCGGCTATTTTGCATGATATAGGAATTCCAGACTGTAAAAAGAAATATAAATCAACCGGGGGACAGCTCCAGGAGATAGAAGGTCCAATGGTTGCAAGAGAAATTCTTGAAAGCTTGAGTATAAATGAAGAAATAATAAAAGAAGTTTGTGAAATTGTTGGCTGTCATCATAGCCCGGGTGAAATTGAGACTATGAATTTTAAAATAATATGGGATGCTGACTGCCTGGTTAATTTGCCTGATTTTTATGATATCAAAGATAAGACAAAGCTAGCTGAAATTATAAATAAAACTTTCATGACTAAATCGGGTCTTAAAAAAGCAAGAGAAATATATTTATAATCATCTTTTATTAAACTAATAGCGACGCCAGTGTTATTTCTTTAATTTTATTTTCAACCAGCTCCTCCAGGGAGTCCAGCTTTGATTTTAGCTCACAATTAATTTGATTGGGACATATTTTTTTCTTAAAAAGACATTCAGTGAGTTTGAACTTACCCTGAAATATTTCCATTAGGTCCAAGATATATATCTTTTCCGGGCTTTTTGCCAGCTCGAATCCGCCATTTTTACCTTTATATGATTTAAGTACACCTTTTGCACTAAGTGACTGAAGAATTTTTCTTAAAAATGGTCTTGGCGCACCAAATTCTTTAACTAATTCTGTTATAGAAATTATTCTATCTTTTTTTCTGCCAATATAAACAAGTGCTCTAATCGAATAATCCGTATCTCTTGTAATTAATTTCATAATATTCTGATATTCTGTTTTCTGTTTATTATAAATTTTTTAATATGTTGCCCCATATGATACATTAATAGTATCATTTTGTCAATTGACTTTCATTTACAGTATAAGTTCCATAAGGGAGGATCTGCTAAAGCAAGCATTAACTTTTCCCATATTTGTTTAGGATACTGCATTTCCCGCAAGCCTATTGTCCAGTTATAGTATCAGTATTGCCGCAGGTATACTGTACCAATTGCCAGGGATAAAACTAGCCAAAATACCGTTACTATTATTGAGCCGTAAAATTATACTTAAACAAAATATATAAAGAGCAAAAAGTATCATAGGTCATAATAAGGATAAATTCCTTTTTATTTTTTATATTTATAAATTACATCAATTGTTAAAAAATTAAGCGGGGGTTAGAAATGAAAAGAAATAATTTATTAATGTATCTTATGCTTGTTGGGGCTTTATTGATAATAGCCCTTCCTCTAACTGGCTGTGCAGGTTCTGGCAGCACCGCAGCTACTACAGCAGCAGTGACAACCGCAGCTGGCACTACAGCTTCAGGTTCCGGTGGTTTGGCAGTAACAATTAAGTCAAATGCATTTGATCCTGCAAGTCTGACAATTAAAGTCGGAGATACTGTAACATGGACCAATAATGACAGCTATAATCATACTATAACCAGTGACAATGGCGCTTTTGACAGCGGAAATATCAGTGGCGGCGGAACTTTCAGCTTTACTTTTAATACGGCTGGAACGTTTAACTATCACTGTAGCGTCCATACATTTATGACTGCAAAAATTATTGTTCAATAAAAAATAAAACAGATATGCATTTATTCCTTTAATAATGCATATAAGAAATGAGGAAAAAATGAAAATAAAAAAAAGGAGTAAATTTATCATAGTTCCAGTGATTTTTTTAATGGCATCACTGATTTTGTTCTGGAGTGTTTCCTGCACAACCACAAGCATACAAGGGGCTCCTCCGGAAGTCAGCAAATATTCTAAGGACTGGCCCCTTCCAAACCAGAACTATGAAAGTACAAGAGCAGCTCAAAATTCCAGCATCAGCACAAATAATGTAGCAAAACTTGGGGTGGCATGGACCATGCCGATAACCGGAGTAAGCGAATGGGGTGCAGCAACAACCAATCCTCTAATACTTGGGAACAATGTTTATATGCAGGATTTAAAGTCTAATGTTTATTCCATAGATTTTAAAACAGGTAAAATAAATTGGATGAAAGAAGTAAATAAAGATATAGCAGGGCCTGCTGGGGTAGCAATTGGGTATGGAAAGGTTTTTGCAGTTAATGGACATTTTGAAATTGCAGCATATGATATCTCCAATGGTAACCAGTTATGGTCAACAGATATCTCCGGCTTTAATTGTCAGACTTGCAG
>JAMCQQ010000491.1 GCA_023379515.1 Actinomycetota bacterium | reverse complement strand
TGTTGATGGCCAACAAGGTTTTTTATGGGATGATTTTTAAGTTGCTTGCAAAAATTGATCCCATCAAGATCCGGCATCATATAATCCACAATAACAACACTTTGTTCATGAAATCTGTTTGCATCATTAGCAATCTGACAAATTTCATCCAATTTTAAACCAATATAGGTATCTGGCACTTCTTGAATTAATTCCGGCAACTGATCATCAATTTTAAATAAATGTCGCAATTTTCCCTCTTGGAAAGACGGATGGTTTTCAATACTCTCTAATGCTTTTAATGGGTTATTAAAAAATATTACTGGCAAAGTTGGTGATAATCTATATTTCAGAGCTGTCAAAAAACCTTGTTGGTCATCAACAAAAATGGCTGTACTTGGATGATAAAAACTTAATAATTTGTTCATTATAAAACTTCCCCGCTTTTGAATTTTTATACATTCCATTGATTAATGCTTCGAAACATACTTCGCTCAGCTTCATCTAATACGTCTATTAAAATAGGTAAGTCGTTAAGTGAAATAGTACTTTCCTTGTTATCTTTTTTGGTCATTGCAAGCTCTTTTAAACTTCCAAGGGTTAAATTAAACATTACTAATGAAGACCTAATATCATGACTAAGGATGTTAGTTCTTGTTTTTAGCAAACTATATTTTTTGTGAATTTGGAAAATAAAATACATATTTATAAAAATAATTAATGACATAATAACGACAGTTGCTGTTAGGGTATTAACTAACATTATTAGTATCCTTTTCATTATTTTTTTTCTTACTTTCATTTAGGTGTATTTGTCGATGCCATATAATTTTCGCTGCAAAAATTAATTTCACATCATATAATATTGGCTGACGAACACTTGTTTCTGGATTAATACAAGAAAGTGTATAGTAATTTACTTCTCTTCCTTGACGTAAATTGCGGACAAAAATATCCCCATTTTCAACTTGTATGATGCAATTAAAACCTATTAGATCTCTGATTGAATCAGATGTGTGACTTACACCAGCCACGTAATCATTGAGGCAATAAATAGGCAACATCCCATCATCGATTATTTGGTAATCAATTGAATTGTTATAATGTTTTCTGAATAAAAAAATTTCTTCTGAGATATTTTGCTTTTCATTCGGCAAATCATAATTATCTTGAAAGTAATTCTGTTGAATATCAGTTACAACACGTGGCGCCTGCCCTACTCCATACATTAACCAATCAAAAGAGCTGTAAACTCCTTTTGAAGCAATATAATCTAAGATCTTTATTGCGCCATTTTTTGTAAGCCCGCCATATCGACCTACTTCGTATCCAATGTAGGTGTTTATATTAGTACCTGCTTCATCACATAACTCTTTCCGTGATAGATTTGCTAAATTACGGATTCTACGAAGCCGTTCGCCCCGCTCCCGTGACTCATTCACAGCATTGTGATACAGGTCTTGACTCATTTTGTTCTCACACTCATATTAAATTGTTTAAAAATGGTGGCTCTTTACCGATAATTCCTTTTATCCAAGGTACATCCCTGAATATTTTTGGATCGTAACCAGTGGTTATATATATATTACAAAAACCTATATCAAATAAGTCTTTAGCGATGCTTTCACCAGATTCATCACCTAAATTTGAATCTAAATAAATATTTGTTTCTTTATCAAAGAAATGGATTAAATTCATAAAAATATCCGTATTGTTAAAAGTAATAATTTTTTTATTAAATTTTTTACTCTGAATGTGCCAGGTTTTGGTAACTAATTTTTGGTCATCCAATAATATAAAGTCTGGATTTTTGTAAATTTTAGTAATTTGTATTTCAGGTATATTCTCTTTTAAAATAAATTTAATTTTATTTTTTTTGAACATTTGTTTCATGGCTGTATTGGGGTATTGGCTAGATACAATAATAGAATTCTTATCTATTGATAACTTTTGAATAACTTCAAAACCGGATTCATTTAAACCAATGAAATGAAAGTCTACCAATAGGATGGTTTTTCTTAAATCAACTTCATTTTTTACAATGTACTCTGTTAATTCTTTTGGGGATTTCAAATATGTAAAAAAAATATTTTGACTATCATTAAAATTCGCCGCGATTTTATTTTTCCATAAATCAAAAACTGAATAATCATCGTCTACAATAATGATATTAAAGTCTTCACCAATATATATTTCTGTCTGGATCCACTCAGGAGGATCTTTGATAGGAAAAATAATACTGAAACTAGAACCATAATTTATTTTTGACATTATTTTATAGCTTGCGCCCCACTCTTTAATGTTTTTAAAAGCATGAGGTAAACCAAGCCCGATTCCTTCCTTTTTACCAAAGGTTCCATAAAATTCTATTTTATTAAGTATTGCATCAGGAATACCACAACCAGAGTCTTTTATTTCTAATATGAGGTTATTATGCTCTTTCTTTAATAAAACGATTACCGACCCATCAGTTTCGATTGATTCAACAGCATTATTTATTAAATTTGAGATAACCCTTTTAAAGTTTTCAGTATTAAAAGATACACAAACCAATTTTAATGACTCGTCACTTATCAAATTTATTAATACAGATTTATTTTTAAATTGTAGTTTTTTTTCAGCAACTATAGATGCTAAAATCTTATAGATAAACTCTTTCCCTATATAATTACTGTCAAGCTGCTGTCGATTGTTTATGCTTTTGTACTGCGTAATAAGATTATTTGCAATTTCATTCATTCTGCTTAAAGAGCTATCAATTACTTCTGTTTTAGTATCATCCGTTTTAATTATTTCTTTGAAATAGTTATTTAGTACAACCATTGGTGATTTAATGTCATGAGCAACTTGTGTTGCCATTTTTGCAAATTCCATTTCAAAATGGAATTTATCTTTATGTATCTCTAAAGCATCATATACAAAAGTTTCTAAAACAGTGAATTCATGTATGTAATTGTAATTAGACTTTGATATATCCACTATCGGTATATGCAGTTCTTCGCCATTGGTAAAACGTCTTATTGTATTTTCAACTCTCTCTAATGGTGCAGCAATTTTTACAGATAAAAATTTGCTGACAATAATAGAAAAAACTGAAAACGGAATAATGATTGAAAGTAGATTCTTATTTATTTGACCTAAATATGGCATAACACTTTGTGAAAACAAATAAGAAATAAATAGAAATAAAACTACAAATAACAAGGCAATATTAAGTATTAAAATAGCAATGTGTGATTGGAGGCTATTTAGAGCTAATAACTTGAAGTATCCCTTCTTTCCACAAAAAAAAAACTTGTAGCCATCATAAGCAAGCCAAGTACCCATGTCGTTTCAAAAGTATTTAGAAATGGGATAATTCCGGAAACAACGTTATAGCGTATTAAAAGATCTGAGGAAATAATAATAAGATAGCCAATGGAGGCTAAACTTATTGTGATATCTTTTGATCTTGCTAAACAAGTCGTAACTAATGTAAATCCAACCACTTCTAGTATCGTATCAATTAATTGATAGACACCAAGAAGCGAAAAATATTTTATATTCCAAGGAATGCCAAATATAAACATAAAAAATATAAGGATTGATACCATTATATAAGGTATGTAAAGATGCTTCGATTTATACTTAATATCATTATTCTCTAAGAAAAATATCTTACCCCATGCTATAACCTGAAATAATAAGAAAAAAAGGAAAGGAACTTCAAAAAATGAATTAATGTTAGAGAAATATTTAATATCCAGTATATTCATTCCAAAATTATAAATGGCATCTGCAAAAGCAGCAGAAATAAAGGAAATAAAAAACAGGAGATAGATGATTTTTATTTTAGGATCCTTGACAGTCTTATATAACTTAAATGTTAAAAATGATGCAACAATATCTAGACTTACTTGTCCTAGTAATGCAAAGCATCCAGCCATTAAACCTGATTCATTTTTTACTAAAGCTAAATAAAAAAAACTATAAATAATCCAGCAAATAAATATTGAAATTATTAAATATCTTGGATTAGATTTGTCATCTAACATATCAGTTTTCATGCTTTAGCAACAACTCTGGCTGGTAAGCCATCCATGTTAATTATATTTAAAGGCATAATATATATTTCACAACGACCTATAGGTGCATTATTTAACTCCAAACCTTCTACAATTAGCACTTCATTTGATAGTAATGATTTATGCACAGGCAAATCTTCCGCGTCATATTTATCGACACTAATATAATCAATCCCTACGATTTTCACCTGTTTTCTTAAAAGTTCTTCAGCCGCTTCTGGCTCTATATAAACATAATTATCTGTAAATTTATCTTGTTTAGAAAGCTTGGAATTTGCAGTTTTGAAATTGGAGTTAAATAATGCACCTATAGGTTGCTCTGAGATAAAGCGTTTAGTTATAGATCTTTCTGTGTCTGGAACTTTGATAATGATCCCTGAGCCAATAAGATGATCTATTGAAAAATCACTGCTTGTTTTTCCTTCTTTTATTACGTGTGCAGGATAATCTATGTGAGTACCCGTATGGTTTCCAAATTGCATGTGACATAGATTAAAGGGGCTTCCCTCATCTAGAGCACATACTTTTCTCATGCTGTATTCTGGGTCTCCTGGAAAAACCACTGTTCTTTCTGAAATACTTGTAGTTAAGTCATAATATTTTGATTTGGAAGATTCATCCCACCATGA
>JAMCQQ010000490.1 GCA_023379515.1 Actinomycetota bacterium | reverse complement strand
AGAAAGAACAGGCATAGCAGAAGAAAGAAAGCAGAATAAAGAGCATCTTTCTTATGCTTTTAATACTGATGATAAAATATTAAAAGTAGCTAATCTCACTAAAAGATTTGGTGAATTATATGCCTGTAATGATATCAGTTTTGAAGTATTGCGGGGAGAAATTTTTGGTATTGCCGGACCAAACGGTGCAGGTAAAACAACACTTTTTAATTGTATTGCAGGTATGTATGGATATAGCGGATCAGTTATTTTCAATGGCTATAATATAACCAGATTTAATGCTTCCAGCATATGCCAATTAGGAATTGCACGTACTTTTCAAATCCCACAATTATTTCAAAGCATGACTGTATATCAGAACATAAAAGTTGGTGCTCATTTTGGTAGAAAAAAAAGTACTGACGAGAAGAAATTCATTGAAAAAGTTCTAAACTTCTTTAACCTGGAAAAAATTGCGCAGACCAAGTCTGAAAACTTAAAACTTTTGGATAAAAAACTTACCATGCTTGCTGCAGCTATGGCAACAGAGCCGGGATTGTTGCTTCTTGATGAACCAATGGGAGGTCTATCACCAACAGAGATCGAATATTTCATAAGCCTCGTAAAAAAAATAAATGATGATTCTGGTATAACTATTATAGTTATTGAACATCTGATGAAGGTTCTGACAAGAATTACTGACAGATTAATGATTCTTGACAATGGAAAACAAATATGCCTGGGGCTTCCCAATGAAGTAATATTAAATAAAGAAGTAATAAAAATTTATCTTGGAGAATCTTATGCTTGATGTTATAAATATTGATACATATTATGGCCAGTTCAAGGCTATTGATGGTGTCTCAATAAGAGTCAATGATGGAGAACTGGTGGTTATAATTGGTCCAAACGGCCATGGGAAAAGTACTCTGCTCAAGACAATTTGCGGGCTTATAAGACCATTAAAGGGCACAATAAAATATAATGATATTGATATAACTTTTTTGCCAACACAGAAAATTGTTGAACTCGGAATTGTTTATGTAGCTGAAACCAGAAATTTATTCCCTGATATGACGGTAATGGAAAATCTTGAGCTTGGAGCTTACAACAGAAACGCACGCAAAAAACAAGGTTCAAGCCTGGAATATGTTTTTACTCTTTTTCCAAGGTTAAAAGAGAGGATTAGGCAATTAGCTTCAACTCTAAGCGGTGGAGAAGCCAGAATGCTTGCAATAGGACGCGGTCTTATGTCTTTAGCTAAGTTTCTTGCGATTGATGAACCATCACTTGGCCTTGCCCCTTACCTTCGTATTGAAGTTTTCAATAAGATACATGATATTAACAAAGATGGAATTACAATACTGCTTGTCGAACAGACAATTACTGAAGCCGTTAGCTTTATAGACAGAGTTTACCTTCTAGAAGATGGCAGAATTGAGTTTGAGGGTAGTCCTGGGGAAGCTTTATCAAATAATCACATTAAAAAAGCTTTTTTGGGGTTATGAAAATAAATAGAATGGAAAAAATAAATGTTAAAACAGCTGATTGAAGTTTTAATAAGTGGTATAACCCTGGGATCAGTATATGCAGTAATGGCATTGGGTTTAACAATAGTATATGGTGTATCCAGGATTTTTAACCTGGCATATGGTTCTTTTTTCACATGGGGAGCTTATCTTGCATGGTTCCTAACAGGAGTTTTACATCTTAATTATTTCCTTGTATTTCCAATAATGATTCCTACATTGTTTCTGCTTGGAGTTGGAACGGATAGGCTGCTTATATATCCGCTGCGTAAAAGACCAGATTGGCAGACTACAACTATTTTTCTTACACTTGGACTTGCTCTATTCCTTGATAATTTGGCTCTCGTTGTTTTTGGTCCTTTTATTAAATCACTTCCTCCTCTTTTTACAGGGACTTTCAAAATAAAAGAGCTGGTTATCAGTATAAATACAGTGGGGATATTTGTTATTTCAATTATTCTAATGGTATTTATTGAGCTTTTCCTGGGTAAGAACAAGATAGGCATGGCTATGAGAGCAGTTTCCCAAGACCAGACCGGTGCTAAGATTGTTGGAATTCCGATTAATAATATCTTCAGTTATGCTTTCGGGTTTTCCATTGTTCTCGTAGGTATTACCAGCGTTTTAGTCGGATCATTTTATTTTATTTCTCCTTTAGGTGGGTGGGAACCATTTATAAAAGCTTTCGTTGTGGTTGCTTTTGGAGGACTTGGAAGCACTAAGGGTGCATTAGTTGGGGCATTTATCCTTGGTATTCTCGAGGCACTGATATCATGGAAAATCGGTCCTGTCTGGGTTATCGGTTTCTGGTTTTTAATATTGCTTCTTACTTTGATTATAAGACCAAGCGGATTATTCGGAAAATGGGGTTAAAATGAAAATTAATTATTTCAACAAAATCAATAATAAAGTTTACATCGCTTTTGTTGTTTTTTTCATTCTTGGAATCCTGCCCATATTTGTTGGAAAAACCGCTTTTATTATGCATATAATGATCTACAGCCTGATATGGGCTTCTGTGGGAACAACCTGGGATCTTGCATTTGGCTATGCCGGTGTTCCGACTCTTGGCCAGCTTGGTTTTTTTGCAATTGGCGCATACACCTCCGGGATAATTACAAAAACATTTGCCATATCTCCATGGGTAGGCATTTTATTTGGTGGATTTATCGCCGGGATAGTTGGCCTTTTACTTGGAGTTCCCTGCCTGCGGTTAAAAGGTGCATATATTTCCCTTATTACTTTTGCTTTTCATCTAATCCTCCCTACACTAATCCATCAAGGGAAAGCCATCGGAACAGGTGGAGCAACAGGTTTGTATAACATACCTTCGCTGAGTATCGGCAAATATATTTTTTCATCGGGAAATAAGGTTCCATGGTTTTATGTCATGCTGGGAATGTCCATAGTAATATTTTTTGTAATTTATAAAATTATTAATTCCTCCTTTGGGCTGGCTTTTACAGCAATAAGGGATTCGGAAGACTTCGCAAAAAGTCTGGGTGTTAACATATATAAAACTAAACTTCAAGTCTTTGGGCTTTCAGCATTTTTAACCGGAATAGTGGGTGCGTTTTATGCACATTATGTCGGTATCATTTCTTCAAGAATTTTAAGTTTTGATACATTTTTATTGATATGGGTAATGATGGCAATAGGAGGAGTTGCACGCTTTCCCGGTATTTTACTGGGTGCTTTCATTATAACAATCGGAAGCGAACTTTTAAGAGGATTTGAATCATTCAGGCTTTTAATACTTGGGGCAATAGTAGTAATTGCAATAGTCCTGATGCCAGGAGGTATAATGGGACTGTTCGATACAGTTGCTTCAAAAATTCATAGGAATTCAAATTTAAATTTAAAAAAATAAAATGTAAATTTTTAAATCATGAAAAAGAGTTGAAGAAATGATACCGACATAATGTG
>JAMCQQ010000489.1 GCA_023379515.1 Actinomycetota bacterium | reverse complement strand
ATATGGAAAGCAGGAATTGAAAAACAATACCTCGATAATAAGCCAAGATTCATTTTGTGGGTTGTTTCAGGAATTGCAATAATTCTTTTATTTTATTTCACCTATAAGAAAATATTGTTTGTTTGGAGTCTTTTATCTATCGCAGGCGAAATATTGCTGATATCCCATTTGCTTCTGATACTTATTTTTGCCCTATCACGAAGACTCAAAAATACTGTATCAACCGCTGCCAGATACTTTTTATTTTTAATAGCTGGTATTTTTATTTCTACCGGTTTTTTGGCACTATCAGCATTTTTAAAAACTCTCATTGGTTAAAGAAATAAAAACTGATCGGAAGCATCTAAAATTTCGTGATAGCAATAAAGGAAAATTTTATTTATTTTTTATCACGAAATTTTAGATGCTAACAAACTGATCTAGTGTTTTAACATTATCTGACTTTAATGTTAAAATTTTATAGAATAAATCTGTAATTTGAAAAACTGTTTTGAAAAGCTATTGCACAAAGTCTTAAGTTTAAGAATTTTCGGGGCAAGATAATGAAAAAAATATTATATATTGATTGTTTTTCCGGCATAAGCGGAGACATGATGGTCGGAGCGCTCATTAATCTTGGAGTGGACTTGCAATATATAAAAAATGAATTAAAGAATTTGGATATAAGCGGGTATGAACTAAAATCGGCAGATATTAAGATAAATGCAATTTATGCAACCAGATTTCAGGTCAACACAAAGAAAGATCAGCCACCAAGAAACTATAAAGATATAAAGAATTTAATTGGCTCAAGCGGATTGCAGCAAGCTACAAAAAAGCTGGCTTTAAAAATTTTTAAAAAAATTGCTGAGGCCGAAGCAAAAGTGCATAATCAAAAAGTTGAAGATGTGCATTTTCATGAAATAGGTGCACTAGACTCCATAATTGATATTACTGCTGCTGCAGCAGCATTGGATAGTCTTAAACTGGATCTGATTTATACCGGAGGAGTACCTCTGGGCAGCGGTATAGCTTCAACGATGCATGGTAAAATTCCAATTCCCGCTCCTGCTACTATCGAGATCTTAAAAGGAGTCCCTTCTTACGGCGGAAATTTTGATTTTGAAGTAACAACACCAACTGGTGCAGCAATTATAAGCACGATTTGCAATAGATTTGGGAAAATGCCGCTAATGTATATTGAAAAAACAGGTATGGGTGCCGGGAGTAAGCAGTTTACCAACACTGTCCATAGTACTATTTTGGATGCCGGCCATGACAATAATTTACCAAATGTATTAAGACTTATTCTGGGTACGACAGTCGAAGAAACCATAGATGTGCAAACTTCTGAAAACAAGCTTACCTTATTATCCACAAATATAGATGACTGCATACCTGAAGTTCTCGCATATTTAATTGAAAAGCTTATGGAAAGCAAAGCATATGATGCCTGGATCGAACCTATATATATGAAGAAAAATCGTCCGGCTTTTAAAGTCTGCGTGCTTTGTAATTATGATAGGGTCGGCAACATTGCTGAAGTGTTTTTTTCGGAAACATCTACTCTTGGGATAAGAATGCAAGAAGTAGGAAGGATTGCTTTAGAGAGAGAGGTTAAAACAGTCAGGCTCCCGTATGGAGAGGTTAAACTAAAAATAGGTATTTTGAAAGGAAAAGAAGTTACATTTTCTCCGGAGTTTGAATCCTGTGCGGCAGTTGCAAGAAAGCTCAAAAAACCGCTCAAGGAAGTCTATCAGGATGCCTTGTTTTTCTATCGATCAGGTAATATTTAAATATTTCCTGAAATACTGCAACAGTCGGAACAGCAAGGAGCAAACCTATAACTCCAAATATGGCACCCCCCGCAATCAGTGAAAAAATAAGAATTCCCGGATGAATTCCGATCTGATATTTCATAACATTTGGAGAAATGAGGTAATTATCAATTTGTTGAACTGCAATAAATAACAATATTACTAATACAGCTTTAAGAGGTGAGATGAAAAGTGCAGTCAATGCAGCAGGTATGGCTCCAATAATGGGACCTAAAAATGGAATAAGATTAAATATTCCAGCCATAAATCCCAGCAAGATAGGAAAGTCAACTCTTAGAATAAGCAGTACAACAGTACATAGGGTACCAACTATAATCGCAACTAAAATCTGACCTCTTATATATTTTCCGCCAACGCTATTGACTTTATCTATTATGGTGGAAGCATGGCTTTTAAACCTTACCGGTATTACTTTTATGAATACTTCTCTCAACTTATGGGAGTCTTTAAGAATATAGATACCAAGCAGCGGCCCGATGATAAAGGTAATTAAGATATTGATTATCGATCTTGTAAAAGAAGTTACACTTTGGAAAAAGTTAATATTCTTCAAGCTGTTGACAACGTACTGCGTTATTGCATTTGTGTCTTTGGGTATTATTTCTTTACCGATCATATTTTCGATATTTGTCACAATAATACTTTTTTCCAGGAAATCATTAATTATATTTGTAAGATTGATGATATAGATCGGCAGTTTTTCTATAAATATCCTAAGCTGATCTACCACGGTAGGTATCATAAAGAAGAATATGGTAAAAATAATACCGGTAAAAATTACATAAGTTATTGTTACAGCAAAAACTTTTTTCATTTTTTTCTGCAGTAAAACTACAAGCGGAGTCAGCAGGTAGGCAATACCAACAGCAATAATTAAGGGGATGATGGCAATTTTTATAAGATAGATTATGTAGAAAAATAAAGCAACTAAGATTAGAAGTCCTATTACAGACCAGCAAAAAATTCCAATATTTTTTACTGCTTCGTAATTTTTTACAGGCTTATTAATTCTCATGAATCATCAAAAGGTATTTTTTTAAATTATATATATATTTTTGATATATGACAATAATTTAGAATTTATTGTTAGCATCTAAAATTCCGTGATAAAAAATAAACTGATAGGCCATGATGGGTATTGAGAAAACCATTTGAAGGCTTAAGCGGGCATGGTTCCTCCTCCGGGAGGGGAGCTGAGCCTGAAACTGAGCTGGCTTTTACTCGCCGGGGAAAAGCCTGCGTGTTTTTGAAATACCCATCATGGCTCTTAAAATTTTCCTTTATTGCTATCACGAAATTTTAGATGCTCTGAATTTATTTGCAATTGTAGTACTATTGTAATTATGATAAAGTTTTATATCAAAAACTTATAAGTGCCTTTTTAAAAAGTTAAAACAACAGGGTAAAAATGCCGGAAGAATCTATTAATATATTTGTAAGCAATATTTATTCAATAACAATATTTATAGCAATTGTACTTACTATATTTATTGTTTTATTCCTTATGTCCCGGTTCTTTATTTACAATAGAAAGAAGAAGGAACTACCCTATAAGCCGGAACAGGCAGATCAGCAGATATCAAAAAGTTCAACTGTCGGGAAATATAGCGGTTTTTATCTTAATAAGGATATTTATCTTGTCAAGAATCTTTTTGTCTTTGGAATAATATTTATTCTGGTTATATTTTTTGTTTTGCTGCTCTTGCTTACACTTAATTTTACGGTAAAGTTTCAAATAGGCGGTGGTTTGTTTTTGATAATTTGGTTAATTTCTTTAATAATATTCACTGCAGTTTACTTTGTAAAATCTAAATTTATTACTAAATAGGGCAATATTTAATGAGATCATTAATAAAAAATAATCTTAATTTGATTGTTGCAGGGTTTGGCTGTTGCAAGCAGGAGATCTATGCTGCCAATGGGCCCCTTTATGATATTGAAAGATTCGGCATAAATTTCGTCAGCACGCCAGAAGACGCGGATGTTCTTGTAATTCAGGGTTTTTATAACAAAATAGGAGAAGAAAGATTGCTCGAGTATTATAAAAATATGAGAGATCCAAAATGGGTTATAGCTGCAGGTAAATGCGTAGTTGACAGCAGTCTCTTGTGCAAGGAATTTAGGATACTCGAAAGCCTTGAAGGCAAAATCAAAATAGATATTTATATGCCTGGCTGCCCTCCGCGGCCGGAAACGTTTATTTATGCAATGTTAAGATTATTAGACACTCAATAGATTTATTAAAATGGCAAAAGAACTATATGACGGAATATATTCATCACTCAAGCTAGTATTTATTGAGCGGGTAGAAAAAAACCTTGAATTTTATTTAAAAAATAAAATTACATACTCAAAAAGGCTTGGACAGGAGATATTTTGTATTGTCAGCAAAGAAAATTTGCAGGTAGTGCTAAGCGAATTGAGGAATAATTCCGAATTTAATGTTGGCATATTAAATAATATCAGTAAGTATCAGAGCGGCGGTACCACCAATGTGCTTATTAATCTTTCTTCTGTAGTAAATAATTTTTCGCTGCTTCTAAAAATAGAATTAGCCAGCGCCCTGGGCCCGTCGCTTAACCGCGAATATATCGAAATTATAAATATTGTAAAAACTTATTTTGGATCTGCCATATTTTACAAGGAAAGACCTGCGCTGGAATCGAAATATTCTGATATTACTATGTTCAGTCCGTTTATCGATGGATTCGATTTTCTTGACATTTACCTCCTGACAAATAATGACACCATTGAAAAAGCTTATATAGATACTAATATTGCAAGAGTTGTCGGTGATGATTTTTATATGAACGCAGATATCGAAAAATTGCTTTCTTATATTAGCAGATTTGATTATACTGCAGGGATCTTTCCGGAATTATGTTTTTGCATTGCTCTTGAAGAATTGATGCAGCTAAAAATTCAAAAAAGAGTGCAGGGCATAAGAATGATGGTAAGCGAGCTTTTCAGGACTTCAAACCATCTGCATTTTATCGCAAATATATGCAAGATTATGGGAAATGATACCGTCTATAACTTAGCCTTACTTGAAAGGGAGAGAGTCCTTAGAGTTATAGAGCTTATTACAGGATCAAGAATAAATCCGAACTTTATAAGAATTGGAGGAATCCGTAAGGATTTAAATGAGGAGAAGCTGAGCAATATAAAAGAAATGCTTCCAATTTTAGCTTTAAAAGTTTCCAGAATGGAAACCATGCTTCTTGATAATTCAATAATTACAGGCAAGCTTAGAGATATCGGCATTATTGACAAAAACACAGCACTTGAATATGGGGTTACCGGACCAAACCTGCGGTCACTTGGAATAAGGTATGACCTCAGGAAAAACAGAAACCTCATGCTTTATAAAGACATATCTTTTCTTATCCCACTTGGTAAATATGGAGATTGTCTTGATAGAATTCAGCTAAGGTTCGGGGAAATCTATCAATCAATAAAAATCGTTGAGCAGATAGCCAATGAGTTGCCTGAAGAGCGTATTAAAAAATTAATAAACCTTTCAGAGCTTGAATTTCCATTTTCGTCAATGATTTCAAGCATAGAGTGTCCACATGGTGTTTTTAAAATTTATATAGAAGTAAAGGAAAACACTGTTTCAAATATGGTATTGATGGGTCCTTCAAGAAACAGTCTTTTCCTTGCTGAAAAAATTCTTGAGGGGAACAGGCTTGAAGATGTTGAAATTATTTTAGGAAGCCTTGATTTAAGCTGTGGTGAAATAATAAGGTTTTAAAATTGAGTAACTGGTTATTTTGATTTGATTATGGCAATAATATTAAAAAAAGTAATTTACATTATGTTAATTTTTGGAGTGAATCTTTATCTTACTTCATTTCTTGCAAATAAACTGAATGCAAAGATGGATCTTGCAAGAGGATATGTTGCCACTAGAGCGAAAGGACTTAGCTATCCTTTTATAAGAATTTTTAGATTTTTATCCAAGGATCATAAAGTTAATTTCTGGGAATTTTTGATATTCTTTTTTTCATTTGCAATTTGGGCCATCATTCCTTTATCTGCAAATTTGATTATTGTTGATCTTGACTATAATCTGCTTGCAGGTTTTTTATTTTACATAATAATTATTTTTCTAAATCTGGCAAGCGCATCCCGATCGGAACATAATTATATTTACAGCAACATTATCAAAAAAAATATACAGGTATTGGCATTTTTTATTCCTATTCTTTTTTGTTCCGCAAGCATAGTGCTGGTTAACAGAACTTTAAGTCTTGGTGAAATTGTAAATTTTCAATACCAATACTGGAATATCATTTATCAGCCTTTAGGTTTTATAACAGTGTTTGCATCAATCCTGCTTCATTTCAAGCTTCTTGGGATCAGCTCAAAGAATCCTGTTCTTTACTCTGAAAATATTGACAAAGAAGGGCTTGGTTTCGGAAGACTAATTAACAGGATTTCAAATTACACAATTTTATTTTTTTTAATAATAATTCTAAATATTTTTTATCTTGGTGGTTGGCAGCAATTATTTTTTATAAATGGAGAAATAATGTTTGCCTTAAAGTTTTATATAATTTTTATGATTTTAATATTGTTGGATAAGGCAACTCCC
The DNA here is from genome assembly GCA_023379515.1 of Actinomycetota bacterium. Next base: position 7,391 of record JAMCQQ010000489.1, on the reverse strand, counting down.
AGATTAAGCAGCTATGATTATTTAGTCAGTATAAATGGGAGATTTCTGCTTCCCATGTCAGCGGTTAATTTTTTAATAACATTAGTATTTTTTATGCTAAGAAATATATATAATCTGATATAAAAGTGGAATTTTAAAATTATGAGACCTGTAATAAGAGATTTTTTTATAGAATTTGGAAACATTTTCAGAAAACCAAGAACAGTTGTATATCCAAAAGAAAAAATAATTATTCCTGAGGGAAGCAGGGGCATTCCGAAACTGAAGCTTGATCTGGACACTCTAGAAATAATCTGCAACGGTTGCGGAACATGCGCAAAGATTTGTCCCGAGCATTGTATACAAATAAAAAAAGCAACTGATGAAAATGGCAAGGACTACCTTGATGAATTTTTTCTTGACTTGAGTAAGTGCATTTTTTGCGGCAATTGTGTTGAATTCTGTACCGTAAATGCCTTAGAAATGACTTACCGGTATCAGATGGCCGAAAGTGACAGAGAGACATTCAGGTTTGAAAAAATGGATTTAATAAAACAGGCAGATTATGCAATTAGAGATTTTTGGTTCAAATAATTTATGATATTTTAAAATATGAATGGAAAATTAACCCTAGAAATTATTAATTATTTTGTATTGGTGCTGGTTTTTTTATTTGGTTTGATTTTTTTGTTTTTGACAAACCGGATGAAAAAACTTATGTTTTTATTTTTAACTTTTCTTGCCTTTGGAATTTTATGCTTTCTTTTTTTAACCGGTGCGACATTCATGATGATTGCAATAGTTGTCATTTTTTTCAATATTCTTCTTTTCCTTTATATGCAGGATGTTGAACACTTCGGCAAAGGGGGCAGTTATATAAATGAATCAGAACTGCCTGTTGGGAAACTTAGATGGAAGAAAGACTGGAAATGGATCACGAACCTGGCACTTTCAATTTTATCCTGTGCAGGCATAGGTTATATTTTTTTAAAGTATTCTTTAAATTTCTTTAAAAGTTACAAGCAGGCGGGAAATTATACAACCCCAAGAATTACCGTAATTGTAGAAAATATAGGTTCGAATTACTGGCCAACTTTACTTTTAATATTATCAATTCTCATTGTCAGCATAATATGGTTTATCAACATCCTAAAAAATGATAATGGGAACGATACTTTGGGTGATGACAGGAGCGATGGCAGTTGAATTTACAAATAATAAGCTATTTCGGTTTTTTAATATTCTTATTGGGTTTGTTTGGAATATCATTTTATAAAAGCTTTTTATCGATATTGATATCCTTTCAGCTACTAATCATTTCGGCTCTTATAAATTTTTTCAGTTTCTCACTTTTTCTTTATAGTGAATCGGTGTGGGATAAAACTTTTACACTTCTTAGCATCATTTCTGTTTATCTGCTGATGTTTTCAATTGTGTATTACAATTTTGCTGCTGATGGAAAACTAATAGACAAAGCATTATTTAAGTCCAGAGATAATTACTTTTTATTTAAATTAGATAAATCGGATTGGTGGGGAGAAGATACTCTTGGAGATAATTAATAATATTTTGGCAGTTCTTAATCAGCCATACAGTATAGTTATTTTATTTGGAGCATTATTTGTTTCGCTCTTCTTCGGACTTTCAAAAAGGACAGGGTTTAAAATATTTATAATTATTATAGCTGCCCTTTCATTGATAGCTGCTTTTGTAGTAAATATTCACAATTTCAAATCAAGTGGGCCTTTTTCAAGCTTTCTGTTTAATCTGGGGACCCTGCAGGTAATTGAGATATGCATAGTTTTATTTGTTGCTTTAAACATTTTAATTTTCATTTCATTCAACAATATAAATAAAAGTCATTTTATAAAAATTATCATAATATTTTTATTTTCCGTATGCAGCTTAGTGTTATTATCGTTGTCGAGCAATTTTATTATGATTTTTGTAAGTTTTGCAGCTCTTACTATAAGTATTTTTCAGCTTCTGGCAGTTTTAAATAGTATTGACCTTAGAAGTTATCTGGTGAGGTTCTTTCTTATGTCGGCCCTTGCTGTAATTATTTTATTTGTCAGCTTCTCGGTTTTTTATGGTTCTACTGATTTTAAAAATTTTATTCAGATTTTTGGATCTGACAGTTTAATGGCAAGCCCTTTGCTTGCCATTGGAATTATAATGTTCAGCGCAGGCACATATCTTTATTTATTCATTTTCCCATTTCAAAGCGCTTATTTGAAGATGGTTAGAAGATGTGAGCAATCATCTATGCTGATAATCTGGTTCCTGTATTTTCCGGCAGGTATTTTTATATTTATGAAAATTAACAAAATTTTGTTTTATTTTATAGAAAAAAACAGTTTTTATCTGACAGCAGTCTTCATTTTTATTGCATTGGTCTGTATTTTGGGTGGAAATATAGGTGCAATAAAAACAAAAAGCATAAGACGGATACTGGCTTTTATTTTTCTTTCATTTTTGGGAATTTCAATACTTTCTTATGCAATGATTGGCTCAGGACTTGAAACCAAAGATAGGGTCGAATGGTTTTTTATGTCAAATATCATTTTACTTGTGCTGAACTATTTCCCGATTTATAGTGTAATAGCATCAATAGAAAAAAGTAAAAAAACAAGTTCTTCGGATAATGATTCATTGGAAAATCTCAGAGGCTTTGCCCGCGTCAATAAATATGTTGGTGTAAATTTTATTATAATACTATTTTCTTTCCTTGGATTAATAGGAACTGCAGGTTTCATAAACAGATATTTTTACATCTTACCATTTTTCAAATTGATTAGTTTTCTGCCTGAAAAAACAGTAACCACCAGTAATATGGTTTTTAGTATTCTAATAACTTCAGCAGCCGTAATTGCATTTGTCTTTTTGGCAATTAATATTTCAAGATTAATAATTGTGACCTTAGCTAAACCAAAAACGACCAATGATACAGTAAAAGATTTTTCCGGTGCCGGCACAAATTCAATACCAGAGAATATAATCAATGGCAGGATCCAATTTACAAAATTTTATTATATTTACATTACAGCTTTTAGTTTAATTATTATTACGGCTGGTGTGATAGGTCTTCTTGAGATATTGAATATTAATTTTGGACCGGCACTTTTCATAATAACAGGTTTTTAATTTCTGCATTTACTTATAATTTATAATCTAAATCCAAATTATTTGCTAATATTTGTTTGTATTAATACTTTTCATAATTTGGTATATTTGTGCTGAATTATTCAGTGATAGCTGATTAGGTAAATCAGGGTTAACAAGTTTATGGACCATCAAATCAGAAAATTTACATTAAAACATTTTATAATAATTATCATTATACTTATAATAATACTGGGCATAACAATCAGCATCAGTCAGTTCACCTTTAAAAAAGAATACCAGCCTCCCACTTCTCTTTCAGTTCTATTACCCAGATTCAGAATGGTTGATTTGGATAAAGCAGGATTTACTGCGGATAAAGATGGGGATGGGATAAATGACCAGAAAGATATTCTCGCTGGTGCTAAAAAACAGCTTGAGTTGGCTGCAAAAAATATTTTTGGCGAAGGATTAAACGAACCGAATTATTACAATGGAGGTAATCCGCCTCCGGAGCTTGCCTTATGTACGGATATAGTTGCCAGGGCGTTTAAGGAAGCAGGTTTTGACATACGCAATCTTGTAAACGAAGATATTACCAACAACTTTGACCAGTATCCATTAAGACAAATATGGGGTCAAAGAGTTCCTGATTCCAATATTGACTATAGAAGAATTCAGAATCTGGAAATTTTTTTCAAAAGAAACTCACAGATTTTAGCGATAAGTTTTGATTCTGCAGATTATAAGAATCTGAATTCATGGCTGCCGGGAGATATAGTTTTTTTTGATATGGACAAAGACGGGTATTCCGATAACGTTGGAATTCTATCGGATAAAACCACACGAAAGGGTGTATTGAAGGTAATTTACAATTATATTGATCCGGGATATACGATAGAGAAGGACATACTTGGAATATCCAGCATTACCGGCCATTTCAGATGGGACACACTTAAAAATGTTAAATAAAAAAAATCTTTGCAATTTAAAAAAATGGCAGTTTAAAACAATAATTATGGTTGTTGTGGTTATAACAATCATAGCAATATTTTCTTCTTCATCACCAAAAAAAATTGACGCTATTACTTTAAAAGAATTAAGCAATGAAATATCGAAGCTAAGCAGTGATGAAGAAAATCTTATTGAAGAGATAGTGGCAACAGAATCATTGATTGAGATAAAGAAAAATCAGATTGCAGAATTGATTGAAACTATTAAAAGAATAGGGGATGAGCTTAACGAGCTGGGTGCCGAAAGAAAGAATCTGGAAAAGAAACTTTCGATAAAAAAAGATGAATTAAGAGACCGGATTGTTTATTCATATAAATACGGTAATGATAATGTAATTAAAATGATGGTAAGTGCCAGAGATATCAATGAGTTCATAACAAGCTTGTATATATTGAAAAATATAATGAAAAGGGATGCAGAGCTTATTACTGAGATAAGATTGGACAAGGAAGTTTATGACAGGATTTTGAGAAAATCGGAAGAAAAGAAAAAGCAGCTCGAAGCGACTCGAAAAGATCAGCAGAACGAACAGAAGAAGCTTGAGGCTGCTCTTCAAAAAGGCAATGCATTGCTTGAAAAAGTAAAAGGAGAGAAATCCAGTGTTCAAAAAACACTTGCAGATATAAGGGCCAGAATTGCAGAAATACAGCCGCAAGGAATTACACTTGCCGGAGAATGGAAAGTTGTTGCAACTGCTTATTATGCCGGCGGCGGCGGCTTAAATGGGGATGGGGTAACAGCAACTGGATTAAGAGCCCGAAAGGGGATAGTAGCGGTTGATCCGAGACTTATCCCGCTTGGTACGAAACTCTATATCGAAGGATATGGACAGGCTCTGGCAGCCGATACAGGTGGCTGGATAAAAGGTGACAGGATAGATCTTTGTTTTGACACTCTTGAAGAAGCTTATAGATATGGAAGAAGAAAGATATATATTTACCTGGTTGAAAACTAGTTAAATAATTGAAAGCAGCTTTGACAAAGCTCTGAAATCTTCTATAAATTTTTCCTCAGAGATAAGGCCGATTCTTACATCTTCAGGACTGAAAAACGGAACGAGCTTAAATGAAGGATTTTCAAATATTCTCATATGCAGTTTGCTTATGTCTTTGTAGTCTTTTTCTACTGAAAAGAAATTCTTAAGAATTATATTTGATATTTCAAGGCCCAGAGAAATAATAATGTGCGGGGTTATTATAGAAATTTCTTCAGTTAAAAAATTAATACAATTGTTTATATGCTTAGTTGTAGGTTTTGAAAGTTTTACTTGAGCTTGGCCCTCTTTTTTTATTGTTTTTCTTGGGGTACATTTGACCATATAGGTAATATAAGTATCAATATCGAGTGAAAGTTTCGCTTCAGTTAAAATTTTTCTGATTAAATTTCCTGAATAATTATTTTCATATGGTATACCTGACTGCTCTGAACCCTTTTCACTCGGGGATGTGCCTACCAGCATTATTTTTGAATTTGGACCGCCTATACCTGGTACAGGCTGCTTCCTTGTCTTGACAAGGTCAAGGCATTTTTTGCAATTTATAATTTCTTCCTTGAGTTTATTTAAACTTTTTTTAGAACTTATTGGCATTATATAAAGTATACATTATTAATATATCAGAGTAAATAAAACTTTTAGAAAATCTTTTTCTCTTATTGTAAATACTTTATTATTTAAGGTATAATCACGCTTATTAAGAATGGTTAATAAAATAGCGAAAGGAGAAGCTATGGCAAAATACCAGGATTTGGCTGACTGCATTATCGCCGGTGATAATGTAAAGAGCAAGGAAATCACCCAGAAATTGGTAGATAATGGAGTCGGCGCAGTAGAGATCCTAAATGAGGGTCTGGTTCCGGGTATGGAAGTTGTTGGCAAGAAATTTAAAGCCAATGAAATGTACATACCCGAGGTACTGATAGCAGCTAGAGCAATGCATGCTGCTATGGATATCATCAAGCCAATGCTGTCTGAATCAGGCGCAAAAATGAAGGGAATAGTTGTGATAGGAACTGTTCAGGGAGACCTTCATGACATTGGCAAAAATCTTGTTGGAATGATGCTTGAAGGCGGAGGGTTCACAGTAATAGATGCAGGTGTTGATATTCCACCCGAAAAGTATGTAGAAGCTGCAAAGCAAAATGGTGCAAAAGTAGTTGGACTTTCTGCTCTTCTTACAACTACAATGCCGGTTATGAAAGATGTAATTGCAGCATTAAAAGCTGACAAGGCTACTGCAGATGTAAGGGTTATGGTTGGCGGTGCACCTCTTACGCAGGAATATGCAGACTCCATAGGTGCTGCGGGATATGCTCCTGATGCATCAAGTGCTGTTGACCTTGCTACAAAACTGTTGAGCTAAACTTATTATTAATTAATAATAAAAAGTTTGGATTCAATAGTTCTAGAGAGATAATAGGAATATTAAATTAGAAGTGTCTAAGTGAATATAGGCACTTCTAATTTTTTTGGTGTGCCCATTTATGGAAATTGCGATAAATTTTAATTCGTAAGCAATAATGAAAGCTTGCTTACAGGAAATAATCTGCTAATCTTATTTATTAATGCGATAAATAGAAGATCATTAAATTGCTGAAGGAGAAATTATATGAAAGGCAAAATGAAGGCGCAGCTTTTTTATGGTCCGGGAGATGTAAGATTAGAATTTATTGATATTCCAAAAGTCGGACCCGGAGAAGCATTGGTTAAAATAAAAAGTGCTTTGACTTGCGGATCTGACCTGAAAACTTATAAGAGAGGTCACCCCACGATGATCGAGAAAGGCTCAGTATTTGGACATGAATGGTCCGGAGATATAGTAGAAACCGGAGACGAAGTGATTGACTACGAGCCAGGAGACAGGGTTACAGCAATGAATTCTGTTCCATGTTTTATGTGTTATTACTGCAAGCATGAACTCTATTCCCTGTGTGAAAATCTGGTTTACAATAACGGGGCATATGCGGAGTATATCCGTATTCCGGCAAATATTCTTAAGCCAAATTCACTGGCAATTCCCGCCGGCGTAACTTATAAAGAAGCTGCCCTTACCGAACCGCTGGCTTGCGTGGTTCATGGTGCAGATGTTTCAAACATTACAGAAGGAGACACGGTAGTAGTCAATGGTGCCGGCCCCATAGGACTTTTTTGGGTAACACTTGCCAAATTAAAAGGCGCCAGAGTGATATCTACCGATCTTTCTGATGAGAGGCTGGGAATTGCCAGTGAATTTGGCGCTGATTTTACAATTAATTTCGCAAAAATTGATAACCAGATTTTCACACAGGGAATAGAGTTC
>JAMCQQ010000488.1:2398-2730 GCA_023379515.1 Actinomycetota bacterium | reverse complement strand
CATTTCATCATTTCATTCTTACAAACATTTATTTCATGAGTTTTTTTGTTTATGGTTTATGGATTTTACTTGGTATCCTATTTTACGCATATTTTGACAATTTTACTTTTGCAACAGCTTATTATTATTCTATGGATGCTGGCCTGAGTATTGGGTTTTGTAACCCAAGTGAAACTACAGATAATTCAAAATTATTCACAGTCTTTTATGTTCTTTTGGGCAGTTCTGTTATATCTGGTTTTCTTGGTCTCTTAGCAAATACCTTAGTAAATGGCCAAAGAAAAACTATTGTTGAAGCTAGGCATGGGTATGGTGCTATTTCTTATAAACAA
>JAMCQQ010000488.1:0-2388 GCA_023379515.1 Actinomycetota bacterium | reverse complement strand
TGAAGTCCTCCTGTAGCACATGTGGTAACAGCCCAATACAATGCAGTGATAAAAGAATAATTTTCATAAGTCATCCCATATGCAATACCCAATCCCATCCAAACTACAAAAGAAAAACTATTGTTGAAGCTAGGCATGGGTATGGTGCTATTTCTTATAAACAAGGTGGACAAATAACTCTTTTTAGTGTAGTAAATTATTTATGGTATCATTTTAAACTCTCTATTGGTTGGTATAGTAATCGTCCTATTGTAATTTTGACTTTTTCTTTTGTAGTTTGGATGGGATTGGGTATTGCATATGGGATGACTTATGAAAATTATTCTTTTATCACTGCATTGTATTGGGCTGTTACCACATGTGCTACAGGAGGACTTCAATCACCCCCTTGTTTAAATATCTCTCCTGATGGTATTTGTGACATGGGAAACACAAGGGGAGGACTAATGGGCGTATTCATGATGATAGGAGTACCTCTCTATGCCTTTACATTAGCTCAATTTTCTAGATTGGTCGTTGGATTTATTGTGTACGCAAGGCAAGATGAACAAATGAATCAGCCCATTGAAGATGTAGATTTTATTTTTGCTGCTAATGTTCTTTCGCCAGAAGGTTCTGTAACATTAGTTTTAGGTGAATATATTCTATTGGAATTAATGAGAATGGGACAAACAAATCGTCATCAAATTGAAAGTATAAAAAAGAAATTCTATCAACTTGATAAATTAAAACGCGGTGAATTAGACATAGATGATTTAATCAAAATTGGAAAAGTTGTGAAAAGAAAGGTTCATTCAATTGAAAAACCAAATAATAACTCTAAACTACGAACCCGATCAATGGAATTATTTGATATGGCTGGTATAGTCCGAAGAGTAAGTAATAGTCATATAGACACTGGTTCTATTTTATCCTCTTTGGGTATAGCCATGACACCTCCTAAACAATCCTTTTCAGCCTCCAGTGTAACCACAGATGCATTACAACCTAAGCGAGAAGAAGATAAAAAGATTCTCGATAATCCTGATTTAATTTTGAGTGAAAATCGAAGACATAATAAAAAAACATTTCGTAAATCTATTCGCAATAGTCAATATCTAACTCAAGTTCAATGGGCCGACCCAGAGCATGGAATTCACCTTAATATTCCTGGAGAAGACTATTCTCATCGAGTGCATGCTCAAGAATTTCCAGAATTCGAATCTTTTGATTTTAATATCGATGATTTGGAATCATCAACTTATCCTCGAAGCAATAATTTGAGTCAATCTTCTTCCCCTCTCACAATAGAAGTAAACCATTTTCATGAAAATTATGATTTAAAAGACCGAATACCTTTCCCAGTAGTGGAATATGAAACTCCTAAACGATCTTCTCATGTTTCAATACATTATCCATTCTTACCTATTGAAGAGAAACCAGGGGAGGAAGAAGAAGATAAGGATGATGAAGAAGACTTTATACCAAATCATTTCCTCGAAGAAAATAACATTGATGTGAATGTAGATGTCTAACAAATCTTTAAGAATTTATAATCAATCAAAAGAATAAATTTTTAAGTTATGTTATTATTTTAATTTTTTTTTTATCGTGTTTATGTCTTTTATTTCTATTTGTTTGTTAATTACTAATGTATCTGTTAATATTATTAAGATTCATCAATCTTCGATTATTGAAACTTTTCAAATGATCTTATCGTTACAACATTTAACTCCTCAATCTGATTCTCATTTTGAATTTACTATTTTATCTGCATTAAATATTTTGCTTGATTTACATGCGACAGCATTTGGAGACAGCTTACACATCATCATCCCCAAGATATTCGAGGTAAATCTTTCTTTCACATTCAACCTAAATTTTTCTTTATTTTTTCTTCTTAATTTTAGATTATGAAAAATAATAATCAAGCTCGCAATCGTGCATTAGCTTTAAAATGTCTTGAAAAATTACCTTCTCGTTTGTCTTATACAAAATTGTTTCCTTATCGTCAAACTATTTTAAAGGGATTGATCCCAGTCTTAGATGATCGTAAACAAGCCGTTCGTCAAATTGCCGCAAAGGTTCGAAGTAAATGGTCATTATTAGAAGTAATGGAAAGTTAATTGTTACATAATATGATAAGTTAATATTGAATAAATAAGATACAATCATATTTTAATCCAAAATAAAAAAGAATCTGAAATTTTAAGATGAATTGCAGATAAAAAGAAAAAGAAAGATATATAAAATGAAATAGATATTTTTGGAAGTAAAAGGAAAGAAATAAACAAAGAAATAGAAATAAAAGACATAAACACGATAAAAAAAAAATTAAAATAATAACATAACTTAAAAATTTATTCTTTTGATTGATTATAAATTCTTAAAGATTTGTTAGACATCTAC
>JAMCQQ010000487.1 GCA_023379515.1 Actinomycetota bacterium | reverse complement strand
CGATTCAACCCTTATTGGAAGTCCATATTTTTTCAGAATTTCTTCATGCCCATGCAGGATATCGCTATTATGATGCATATAATCTTTGGCAATATATGCCGCACCCACCATTCCAAGGGAAACACCTTCTCCATGCCTGTATATTTCTTCAAAAATTCCTGTTGATGTTTCTATCGCATGACCAAGCGTATGACCATAGTTGAGCTTGAGTCTTTTATTTTGTTCTTTAACATCGTCTCTAACATGATCAAGTTTTATCTCAATCGCACGCCCGAATATCTTCATTATTGCATCATCTTCATGCTTCATTATTATATCATCATTATCATTAATATAACTAAACAGTTCGGAATCGCAGATAATTGAACATTTAATAATCTCAGCCAGTCCAGCCTTAAAATCTCTTTCAGGCAGAGTATCAATAAATTTTAAATCTATAACGTTAAGTAGCGGGTGATAATAATTACCGATGGCATTCACCGTTTTCCTAAAATTAATGGCAACCTTACCCCCGATGCTACTATCAATCATTGCAGTCAAAGTGGTAGGAACCTGTACAAAATTCATTCCCCTGAGATAGGTGCTTGCAACAAAACCGGCAAGGTCTCCGATAACCCCTCCGCCTATTGCTATCAGTGTAGAGTCACGGGCAAAATCATTTGACTCAAGTATCTCGTAAATCTTCATTGCCTCGCTTATAGTCTTATTCTGCTTCCCTGCCTCAAAATTATGAGCATACACTGAAAATCCGAAATCTGACAGCGACTGTACCAGCGGGTCTAATATTTTTGCCCTGAAAAACTCATCAATAACAATCAAAACCCTTTTGTCTTTTGTTTTTTCAGCAAGAAACTGGCTTATTGTAGAAATGATGTTTCTGCCAATTAAAATCTCATAATTCGATTTATCTAGAGATACCAAATAGTTTTTAATTATCTTACCTATCATTGTCCTAATTAAGCTCAAACAAGCCTGTGTTAACAATCAATTCAGCAATTCTGAAGTCCTCTGGAGTATCAATATCATGCCCTTCGAAATGGTCTATATATTTAATATAGGGATTCTCCGAGATCCGTTGTCCGGTTTTTTCAAAAACCTCTCTTTTAAAAACATATAGACTTGACTGTTCTACTATTACCGGATCAATATCCTGAGTGCGTGGAGTCGGTCTCTCAATGGAGTAATTTAACGGAGTTCCGCGGAACCAGCAGAATTTTTTTATCTCATATGCAGTAAATGCGGAATCATACCTTCCTGAAGTGACTTTCTCGACGCAATCAGAAATAGTTTCAGGTTTTAAAAATGGAGATGTAATATGCAATAAAACGATAGTATCAGCATTATCTCTTTTCAGAAACTCTCTTATAATGTCCTGTATCTTCGCCTCTTGAGTATCGAGATAGGCAGGACGCTCTAAATATCTATATTTTAATCCATACTGTATATGATCACAGATAGATGGCTCGGATGCAAATATGATTATTTCATCTATTGCCGGTACCTTATTTAATGCGCGAACAGTATAGTTGACAAGAGGAATGCCGCCGAGTTCTTTTATGTTCTTGAAGGGAACCCTCTCGCTGTTAAGTTTGGACGGAATAAAACCAACTGTCCTCATAATCTCCTCCCTTACTTAAAAGATTCCTCAATAAATTCATAAAAATTACTACTATAGTCTTCATTATAACAATATTTTTCCACATTAATGTCTTCCTTTTTTATCTCTTTAATTTTTTTTATAAGATACTGTAAAGCAGTCGCCAGCTTTGCCCTATCGTTTATATAGCAGACAGGAAAAATATCAGGCGATTGTGGATTGTCAAAAACCCCAGTCTTAAAGTGGTTATACCTGTTCCATTTGTCGTAAAGCAACACTGGTATCCTGTTAAGGAATGCTTCATCCATGGTTGTTGATGAGTAACTTATAAGAATGTCAGTAGCTGCAAGTACTTCTGCAAACTGTCCTTCCCGGTGAATTATGAATTTATCAGACACAGGCAAAAGTGTTTTAATCTCATCATTCGTGAGATAAAATCCGGGGTGTATTCTTATAATAAGTCGTGTGTTCTTTATTTGCTCAATAACATGAATAATGTCTGTCAGACTGGAAATAAATTCATCCATTGTTTCAAGAAAATAAAATCTTTCGCCATGACGTGCTTTTGTAGTAACAGCATGGGTAAGAATAACATTATCAGGCGAAAAGCCAAGTTTTGTTTTATATAAAGATTTGTCTGTACCGTTCAAATTAGCAAAAATAAGAGGGCCTGTCTTTAGCTCCGAATTTTTCACCCACTCATATTTGTTCTTAAAGTAATGTAGATGAGATTCCTGAACAGGTGTGCTTAACGCCATATGCGTATAATCACTGAGCATAAAACCCCTGCATAGATTTACCAGCTCCATTTCATGGCATAGATCAACAGGTACCGGATGAGCTCCATGGGAAACAAATAATGATTTTATTCCCATTTTTCTTGAAAGTTCTCCGGCAACACTCATAATGCCCAATGCAGAATAGGACATTATAATTCCCTTTTCAAATCTTTCAAATAAATACTTTAGATTATATGATTGTAATAGCATATTAGACATATATACTTTAAGCCCAGCATTGATTTTTTTTCTTATCAATTCAAGATAATTAACATCGTTATATTCATATAAAAATCCATTTTGAGAATCAATAATAGAGTCGATTTCTTCCATTAAACCGGTTTGTTCTTTTTCATCAACCGCTTCATGTATAAAATTTATATTAACAAGATAATATCGAGGAAAATTCCTGCCGAAAAGCGACCTGAAGTAGGATAACAAATTAAAAGCCACTAATTTCAAAAATCCACCTGTATAGTCAATAGCTAAAAAGACCTTTCTTTTGTCTTTTCTGGATAATTGGACAATTACTTTATTAAAAACATTGCCTGCACGCGGTATAAAAACTAATCTTTTTTTTCTCAGTAAAAATAACATAGCCCTGACTACAACTTTCTCAATAGCTTCCCAACTCTTTATATTAGTTTTCTGAAACTCGTGCGAAATATTATTTCCGTTAAAATTGGTGAACTTTAAATTCCTCTTTTTAGCAAAACTCTCTGCCAGTGCACCAACATATCTCTCAGTATCATTAATCATGCAGGAAGAAGTAGTCCTATTATTAATATAGGCAAATATTCCACATTTATTATTTTCTCTGTATATATTTTCGAGTATTTCAAGCATCTTAAATATGTGATTTAAATACAACCTTATGTGATGGGCAAATTCTGTTACATAGCAATTCTTCAGCCCATTACCATCAGTAAATTTAAAATTTTCATGAATATATTTCATTACCTTTTCTGTTTCAAGAATTATTTTTTTATGAGATTCATTATTAAAATATGGCAGTGTGCTTCTGTAGCTAATACCATGTTTTTTAAGATACGCCTGAAGCCTTGGTTCCAGAGCAACTATGGTGAAATCATTTAAACTAAGGCCTTTTTTATCAATGAATGAAAGAAAGACATTAAATTCGTCTATAAATTCAATTATAACTACCTTCATCTATACCCTTGCGATCGCAATAATTGCATCACTTCTTCCTATTGACTCCAAATACTGCCTATAAAAAGATTCAATAGGTTTGTATGCATCTGATATTTCAAATATCGGCCTTCCTATTTGTGGTTTACCTGTTGTCAGCCAATTGCAAAGATTTATCAGTCCATATCTCTGTTCAAACTTTATATCTACATCACTGTATTCGGCTTTTTTAAAACATTCCAACAATGTTTCACGACTGAAATAGTTTAGATGGGCCCTTATCCAATAAAAGTCATCATATTCTTTGCAATTATCCAAAAGCATTTCTCTTACGTTTGGAACTTCACAGATTAAAACACCATTGGTATTAATCAAATTTCTAATCTTTTCCAAAAACATAATTGTATCAGACATGTGTTCCAGCGGTAAGGGCTGCCTGCATT
>JAMCQQ010000486.1 GCA_023379515.1 Actinomycetota bacterium | reverse complement strand
ACTGCAGGATTATCAGTGAGGTAAACCTTGAGGTAAATGAATCCATATTAACAGGAGAATCGCTTTCAGTTGAAAAATCCATTGAAAATATAGATAAAGAAGGAATACCGCTCGGAGACAGGAAAAATATGCTTTTTAGCGGCACAACAATCGCAAAAGGCAGATGCAAGGCACTTGTAGTTGGCACCGGTAAAAATACTGAAATAGGTAAAATAGCAAACCTTGTACAGGGCAAAGAGGAACAGACACCGCTTCAGAGAGAGCTTAAAAGTGTGGGTAAAAAAATTGGAATTATCTGCCTTGCAGTAAGCGCCGTGGTATTCGCGTCAGGCCTTTTAAAAGGCAATCCTTTTTCTGAAATGTTCCTGGTTGCTGTAGCACTGGCTGTTGCATCAATTCCCGAAGGACTTCCTGCAATAGTTACAATCTCGCTTGCATTAGGAGTTCAGAGAATGGCTAAAAATAATGCTATAGTCAGAAGACTCAGTTCAGTTGAGACGCTGGGGGGTGTTTCTGTGATCTGCACTGACAAAACCGGGACTTTAACTCAAAATAAGATGGAGGTCAGAAAAATAATTACAGGTCTTGATGAAGTTTCCGATTATGAAGAGCTGCTTAAATTAAAAAATAAAGGAGACGATAAGATAAATCCTTTAAATAATGCCCTTAAGTTTCTTATCGAAAATGCAGTATTATGTAATGATGCATATTATGCTAACAAAGATAGGAGCAAGATCTCAGGTGATCCGACTGAAGCAGCGCTTATAGAGCTTGGTTCTCTCTATTCTCTTGATAAAAACAGTCTTGAATTTTTACTGCCAAGGGAATTCGAGGAACCGTTTGATTCAATAAGAAAAATGATGACAACTGTACATAAAATTTCAGAAGACTACTTTTATTCAAAAAATTTGGAAAGTATTTCACAAGATAATGCTCAGGGAAACAACACCTCTGTCCCCAACTACATAATGTTTAGTAAAGGCGCCCCGGAAGTAATAATGAAAAAATGCAATAAGATTATTAAAAATAACACAGTTCAAAACCTGACCCTTGAAGATAAAGTAAAAATTTCTGAAATTAATACAAGCCTTGCTACCAGTGCTATGCGCAATCTTGCTTTTGCTTTTAAATATGTTGGGCAGTTACCTGATACCAAAAATATTGGAAGTTTCGAAAACGAATTTATATTCAGCGGTCTTGTAGGAATGATAGACCCGCCCAGGCCTGAAGTTTTTGATGCTGTAGCAAAATGCAAGGCTGCTGATATAAATATTATTATGGTAACAGGAGATCATAAGCTAACAGCAAAAGCCATCGGGGAAGAACTTGGAATACTTAGGCCAAATGACAGGATACTGGATGAAGAAGAACTAAATCAACTTTCAGAAGAAGAACTGCAAAATCAAATAGAAAATATAAAAGTTTTTGCTCGAGTTTCCCCGGAACACAAAGTTGCTATAGTAGATGCGCTAAAAAAGAATGACCATATCGTTGCAATGACTGGTGACGGCATAAATGATGCACCTTCCTTAAAAAAGGCAGATATCGGGCTTGCAATGGGTATAACCGGAACAGACGTCAGCAAAGAGGCAAGTGATATGATTCTGACTGATGACAACTTTGCTACCATAGTAAAAGCAATAAAAGAAGGAAGGGTAATATATGACAACTTGAAGAAATTTATATTATTCCTGCTTTCTTGCAACATCTCCGAGGTACTCCTCATGTTCGTAGCTATTGTTTTGGGCAGTTTTATATTTACACTCGCAGGAATTGACCCTCAGCTTACCTATATTCCATTACTCCCTGTTCAGATACTATGGATGAATCTCATTACAGACGGCCTGCCTGCGCTTGCTCTTGGTGTAAATCCTTCTGAAAAAAACATAATGGAAAGAAAAGCAACAAAAAGGCGGGACCAGATTTTAAGTAAAAAAAGACTTGGTATGATTTTATGGCAAGGGCTAGTATTGACAATCGGTTCTCTCTTCATGTATTTTATAGGTCCCAGGTTGTTCAATACTCACAGCCTTTTACATGATAAAGATGTTTTCCATACATGTGTTTTTACAACACTTGTTTTAACGCAACTTTTCCATTCCTATAACTTCAGATTTGAAGATAAGGGAATATTCAGAAAAGGTATTTTTGAAAATAAAATTTTGAATCTTTCTGTTTTAGGTTCGATACTCCTGCAAGCTGCGCTAATATATGTCCCATTCCTTCAGAGGATTTTCAGCACTGCAAGCTTAAATGCTTATCAATGGTTAATGGTGCTGACTAGCTCTATTGTTCCGGTAATTTTAATAAATTTAATTAATGAAATAATGTATTATGTAAAAAGAAGGGAAAGATAATATGAATTATGTTGAATATAAAATAGGGAAATCAAGGCTCATAATACTCGAAGGGGATATTACAAAACAGGTAACTTATGCAATAGTTAATGCTGCAGATAAGGAACTATCGGTAGGCGGTGGTGTTTCAGGAGCAATACATGGAGTAGCTGGTCCCAAACTGATTGAGGAATGTCAGACACTTGGCGGCTGCAATACCGGAGAAGCAAAATTAACAAATGGATATAATCTTCC
>JAMCQQ010000485.1:2166-3295 GCA_023379515.1 Actinomycetota bacterium | reverse complement strand
AAGTTCTGTAAATTTATTATACCTTGCTGGGTTAATTGGCCCAGACGTTGTATTATCTATAGTACATGTCACAGCATAACCTACCAAAGGTTCTAGTCCCGGCGTTAGGCATTTAAGTTCAGCAGATGCATAACCATCAGTATTGTCCCTAACTTTAAAGGCTTCAATTGCATTTGATATTGTCGGGCTGTTAAAAGACCGGAGCTTATTTAAATCTTCAATAGAAATCATACTTCTCAAAGTCCTCCCTTTTACTTAATTGTTTTACAAAACTTCTTCTAAGCCTAATGATTTGGCTAATTTAACTATTGGTTGCCATACATAATCAGGGATGGGTATCCCATTCTTACTTCTATATTTACGGAGTCGTCTCTCTAAATCTCCAGGAATTAATACTTCCTTAAAGCCAGGAGCTGGTGGTACACCTCTTACTCTTCTCTCCATTTCATCTATACGATTAGCATATTCGTTAAACGATTGAAAAAGATCAAATTTAAAGACAATCATGATAAAACCAGTATGCCTGAAAATACCACCGCGCTCCAGCTGCTGTACCATATTTCTTCAACAAATGAATCAGCATCTGAAAAGATCCTACCTAGAAATTCATTTGCAAGCATAAGTGAATATCCCTTATGACCACCAAAAGGTAATAGAGCTCCACCATTAAAATAATCTTCTGGATTACAAGTTGGATTACCCTTTTTATCAACAATATAACCCTTCGGAACTTTCTTTTTATTTTCTCTAGCAAAACGTATCTTAGTTGCTGAACAAGCTGTTGTTGCAAAATCAATAATCATTGGAGGTTCATTCCCTGCAGGAAAGCCCATCGCAAATGGGTTTGCATGTAATACTGGTTTAGAACCCCCATATGGTACAGCAGCTGGAATTTCTTCGCCAAAACCACCACTCCAAATCATTGAAATCATTTTTTTGTACGTAGCCATTTCAACATATTCTCCAACTCTACCGGTGTGCGTAGTCTGTACTCCGCCAACAATAGAGATATTACTTTTTTCAGCTTTTCTTATGGCTATCTCCATTGCATACTTGGCTGTTGTGTGTCCAAAAGTCCAGTTGCCTTTTATAAGAGCACTGTTAGGAGTTTCATGTATAATTTCCGGCC
>JAMCQQ010000485.1:0-2156 GCA_023379515.1 Actinomycetota bacterium | reverse complement strand
TAGGGACAATACTGATGGTTATGCATCTGCTGAACTTAAATGCCTAACGCCGGGACTAGAACCTTTGGTAGGTTATGCTGTGACATGTACTATAGATAATACAACGTCTGGGCCAATTAACCCAGCTTCTATTAAATCAACATAACCTGGTAATTTGCAAATACCATGCGTATCAACGCCACTCAAATCCGCCGAAACTAAAGCTTCTGCAAGACGATTCGCGTTTCGCTCATCTGCTCCCACCGCTAAAATAATTGTTTTAATTATCCTACTTAATTCATCCGCTGTCTTAACTACCATAACTGTTATCCCTATTTTGTATTAATGTTGTAAACACATAAATATAAGAATTAATTTTTTTATAATTAATTCAAAAATTCATTTAACTCTCCCGTAATCATCTTCTAACCTGACATGGTCATGTACTTCCGGAGTTGATACTTCCACAACTATAATATCTTCTATTGCTTTCAATCGATGTTTAACTCCAGGTTTTATTCTTATGGCTTCTCCCCTATTTAATATCTCAGTCACCGAATCTCCATCTTCATGTGCTAAAAATAATTCAGCCTTCCCCTCCAAGATGTATATTGTTTCGTCTTTTATTTCATGGTAGGCATAACTCAATCTATGACCCTTTTTAACCCAAAAAACTTTGCCAATATACTTATTATTAACCGCAAACCAGTGTTCTTGTCCCCATGGTCTTTTAACTATTTTTATTTTATTTTTAGTCATTTAACTTCCAATTTATTACCATAAAAATAAAAATCATCTCAATGCTCATTTAAACTACTCATTAACTCATCTAATTCTTTGTATTTAACTTTAAGAAATTTATATAGTTCTATCCAAAATTTATACAATTTGTTATATTTCTCAAACTCAATCTTATTTACATTGATTGTCTCGGGTTTTCCAATCCATTTTTTTATTTCCGAACAATCATTAAACACACCTATGGCCTTGCCTGCTAAAAATGCATTAGCGAATGGCGCATCCTGAATAGAAGAAAAATAAGCACATTCTATTCCAATAATATTAGTTACTATTTCTCTCCATAGCTTATTTTTAAAACCACCTCCAACCAAAAAAATTGGCGGCTTAATATTTATTGTTCTATTTTTTAAAAGATCGATGGTGTGATAAACACCTAAACCAACAGATTCCATCGCCGACCTGATCAAACTGCCCCGATCATGATTTAAAGAGAGACCGAATAGACCGCCCTTAGAATATCTATCCCAATAGGGAGGGCCTTCCCTTACAAGAAATGGAAACGTTATAAGTCCATTACTGCCAGGAGGTATGTTTAATGCTTCTCTCTCCATCATTTTGTAAAGTTTTTCATCATTTATTTCAGTTTTACCATTTTTGTAAAATACACTTTTAAGCCAGGACAATAATACTCCACCGCAAAAAATCGACCCCATTGATAAATATTTTTCTTCTGGATCAACAATATATGGGCAATTAACCAAAACCCCTAAAAACTCTTCATTTTTAAATATAATGCCCAGAGTTGCACTCGATCCAATTTGAAGAGCACATTCGTTATTATTAATAACTCCCATGGATAAGTAAGAAGCACAAGCATCAACCGTCCCCAAAATAACAGGCAATTTTTCTCTAAGTCCGAATAATTTAGAGCCATTTCTGTTGACAAAACCGATCACTTTATCGCTAGGATAAATAGAAGGTAGTTTATTCTTATCAACACTTACATCCGATAAAATATTCTCATCCCATTTTTTGTTTCTGATATCAAAAACTATTCCATTTAGAGCAACGCTTGAATAATCAGTAGCAATTTCTCCTGTCAAAAGATATACAATGTAATCTTTTACATTTAAGAATTTATAAGTTTTCAAATATAAATCACTGCAATTCTTCTTAAACCATAGAGCTTTTGTAAAACCGTAATAAGGCTGCACTGAATTCCCACTTAAATCCAGTATCCTGTCTTCGCCTATATTCTCAATTAACCATTCGCATTCGTTTCTCGAACGATCATCTGAATATAAAATCACATTCCCTAACGGACTCAATGCATTACCGACAGGTAAAAAGGTAGGACAGTGTGAGCTTATCCCAAGAGCTAATAATTGATCGGGCTCTATCTCATTTTTACTAATTGCGTTTTTTATACAAGTCGA
>JAMCQQ010000484.1 GCA_023379515.1 Actinomycetota bacterium | reverse complement strand
TACTTAAATTTATCTCATTAATAACTGCCAATAAAGAGCTGGATTTTTCTTTTGGTTTTACCCATGATATTTCAGGAGAAAATGGTCGTTTTCGTATAAATGTATATTTTCAAAGAGGATATTTATCTGCCGCTTTTAGATATCTGCCGCCCAAAATAAAAACTATCGAAGAATTAAAGCTTCCAAAAACTATCCATTCATTTGCGCAGTTAAAACAAGGGCTGGTTTTGGTATGCGGCCCAACCGGCCATGGAAAATCAACAACTCTTGCGGCAGTTATTAATGAGATAAATTTAAGTAAATCATGCCATATTTTAACAATTGAGGATCCTATTGAATATGTCTATCCCGGAGGAAAAAGCATTATTTCGCAAAGAGAAATGGGAATAGATACGCATTCTTGGGCAATGTCTCTTCGTTCCGCTTTAAGGGAAGACCCAGATGTTGTTTTGATTGGAGAAATGCGTGATGCTGAAACAATGGCAGCAGCTATTACTATTGCCGAAACCGGGCATTTGGTTTTTTCCACCCTCCATACTAATTCCGCTTCCCAAAGCATTGATAGAATTGTTGATTCTTTTCCTCCCCACCAGCAGGGGCAAATTAGAATCCAGCTGGCAGAAACATTAAAAGGTATTGTTTCACAAAGGCTCTTACCCCAAGTTGCAGGCGGAAGGATTGCGGCGGTGGAAATACTTATTGGTAATTCTGCTATCGCCAGCAATATTAGGGATGGAAAAACTCATCTTATAGATTCAATAATACAGACTTCCCAAAATATTGGCATGATTGGCCTTGAATCTTCTCTTGCCTCACTTGTTCTTTCCGGAACAATAAGCCTTGAAACTGCAAGAAGTTACGCAGTTAGGCCGGAAGAATTAACAAGGCTGATAGGATAGTTTATGAAGTTAACTTATAAAGCGGTTGACCGTGATGGAAAAATCATAAGAGGTATTATAGAAGCTAAAGATATTACCGAAGCTGCAGGACATCTTCGAAGCAAAGAGCTTTTGCCTATCAATATTTCTTCCAAATATAGTGACGGGATGCTAGGGCTTTCTACTTTATTTAATAAATTTAGGTCATCCGACCTTGTGTTTTTTACAAGGCAATTATCCTCAATGCTTTCTTCCGGGCTTACCCTTATGCAGGCATTAAATATCTTAAAAGACCAGGTCCAAAATCCTGCCGTAAAAGATGTTGTCACCGATATTACAAGCGATATTGAAGGCGGGAAATCTTTTTCCGGGGCAATTTCCAAATATCCCGATATTTTTAGCCCCATTTATATTTCTCTTATAAAAGCCGCGGAAACATCAGGCCTTTTAGATAAAGTTTTATTAAGGCTTGCTGATAATTTGGAAAAAGAGCAAAAATTAAAAAGCGCTGTTAAATCAGCACTTATGTACCCGGCAATTGTTATTATCGGTATGGTTATTGTTGTTTTTATCATGATGATTTTCGTTATTCCCCAGCTTTCCATTCTTTATGAAAGCCTTAATGTTCCTATGCCTATGCCAACACAAATTGTTATCGGCATTTCCCGGTTTGTTGTACTTTTTTGGCCATTAATTATTGGCATTGGCGTGATTTCCTTTATTTTTTATAACAGGTGGAGCAAAACAGAAAGCGGGGGCTTGATGGTTGATGAGTTTAAATTAAAAATTCCTATTTTCGGAAAACTTTCAAGCCAAATAGTACTAACAGAATTCACCCGTACTTTGGGTCTTTTAATCGGAGCAGGTACTTTGGTGGTTGAGGCATTAAATCAAACCTCAAGCATTGCGGGTAACAGAGTTTACAAAAATGCAATTTTAGGCTCTGCAAGGCGTGTGGAAAAAGGAATGACTGTTGGTGATTCTATGATGTATTCTGTCCTTTTTCCTCCAATTGTTGTCCAAATGGCAAGAATTGGCGAGCAGACAGGAAAGTTGGATGAATCTCTTTTGAAAGTTTCGGAATATTTTGAGAGGGAGGTCGACCAAACAGTTAAAACATTAATGACAGCTCTTGAGCCAATAATAATGGTTATACTTGGGGCAGGCGTTGCATTTTTGATTATCTCCATTATTACTCCAATCTATAATTTGACATCGGCAATAAAGTAGTTCAAAATTCAAAGTGCAAAGTTCAAAGTTACAATTAAAAATTAACAGTTATGAATAATAATGACTTTAAAACACAACTTATAAATAGAAGTTTTTCATTGGGCAGAAGAATAATCGCATTAGTTGATAAATTTCCCAGCAAGCGTTCTTCCTGGGTAATAACAGACCAATTAATTAGAGCAGCAACAAGCATCGGAGCAAATATTATTGAAGCTCAAGCAGCGAGTTCGAGGAAAGATTTTATTAATTTCTTAAACCATGCTTTAAAAAGCGGAAATGAAACAAAATTTTGGTTGGCTCTTTCAAAAGATTTAGATGAAAAACTAATTAAAGAAATAGAGGAATTGTTAAAAGAAACTGATGAAATTGTTAGAATTTTAGGATCAAGCATTATGACCTTAAAAGGAAAGAATAAATTTTAAACTTTAAACTGTAATTTTGCATTTTGAACTTTAAACTTTGAATTATTTTTATTTTCCCCTCTTGACATCCATTTTTAATTATGTCTAATATATAAATATAACTGCCATGAATAATTTTAAAAAGATTAAAAATTATCTCTTGTCTTTCCCCTCTCTCTGGAATGATTTTGATTCC
>JAMCQQ010000483.1 GCA_023379515.1 Actinomycetota bacterium | reverse complement strand
CCGTGAGCTATTAACTGCTGCAAATCCAAAAAGCCCCGCTTGCGCAAGAATGATGACGGATGTAATCATAGAAAAGGCTAATAAAAACAACATTGCAGTTGCTGCAAGCCGGCATTGCAATCATATAGGCAGGTTAGGTTCTTATACACAAAGAGTTGCGCAAGCGGGGCTTTTTGGATTTGCAGCAGTTAATAGCTCACGGCATGGGCATTTTGTGGCGCCTTTTGGAGGAGCAGAGGGAAGATTGGCTACAAACCCATTAAGCTATGCAATACCTGCCAAGGGTGATCCTATATTACTGGACTCCTCTACCTCCATGGTGTCAGAAGGAAAAATAAGGGTATTGATGCATCAGGGTAAAAAGCTGCCAGAAAATTGTATCCTAACATCAGATGGCAGGCCAACCAATATACCCGAAGAGTTCTACAAACCAAAAAAAGGCACGATTCTTCCCTTTGGCGGAGAGATGGGCTATAAAGGCTTTGGGCTGGGATTGCTGGTAGAGATACTGGGCTCTGCGCTTTCAGGTGTCGCATTAACACCGGATGGTGAAAAAGACGAATACATTAATGGCTTTTTCATAATGGCAATCAATCCGAAAGCCGGAAGCAGTTAAGAAAATGAAATAATTAAAAATATGGAAATCCTTAAGGAATATATAAAATCTGCAAAGCAAGCTCAGGGTTCAAAAGGTATTTTTATGCCGGGTGAGCTGGATTTCAATACAAGGGCCGAAAAATTGACAGGTGGGATAGAAGTCGCAGATGAAACATGGAAACAAATTGTGGATGCGGCAAAGCTGTTTAATGTAGTCTTATAGACTATTTAAAAAGTTCAGTGCCAGGCAAGGCATAATATAACTGTTTTTGAATTAGTTCACAGAGGGAACCAAAATGATTATTGATGCTCATGTACATATATTTGAGAAAATCCGCGGGAAAACTAAAAATGGTACCACAGCAAATGATAAGTGGGGCACTATCAAGTGCGGCAATGATTTGATACAGATTCTTCCTCCTTACAATAATAAAACTCAATTTAAGGCCGAAGCTCTGGTTAAATATATGGAATATGAAAAAATTGATAAAGCAGTTTTGCAGCAAGGATGTTTTTGGAGCAACCAAAACCAGCTTATTAAGCAGGCGCTTATTGATTATCCAGGTAAGTTCGCAGGTGCAATGTATATAGAACCTTGGCACAAAAATGCAAGAAAATATTTTGATGAGAATATCGAATGTTTTAATGCACTGAAGATGGAAATATCTGTCTCAACAGGTTTTTCAGGTTGGAACACTGATTTCGAGCTGACAGATTATATGTGGCTTTATGAAGAGCTTGCAAAGAGAAACAAGACTCTTGTTTTGGATCTGGGTGTCGCTGGTTCCAGGTCATATCAAACAGAAGCGGTTAAACAAATCATTGATAGATGTGGAGATATCAATATAGTGATTTGTCATTTAGGTCAGCCGAGAAAATATTATTTTGATGATCCGGTACTGCTGGCTGAATGGAAAAAACAAATCGAGCTTGCAAAATATGGAAATGTGGCATTCGATACCTCTTCAATCAGTGCATATTTCTCTTCCGAGATTTATCCGCATGCTACAGGAGAAAAATTTTTTAATATGGCGCTTGAAATAGCAGGATCCAAAAGAATTATGACGGGAACAGATATGCCCGGTAATTCAATGGTAGCGACATATAAGCAAATGCTTTATTTGCCAAAAATTTACGGAAACCATATTGGGCTGAATGGAGAGGAAATAGCGGATATTATGGGAAATAATGCCGGGCGAATTTATTTTAGTAAGTAAAAATAGAATAGTATACAGACAGGAAGCAATGAATTCAAGAGAAAGAATGTTATCAGCATTAAACCACAAGCAAGGAGATAAAGTGCCGCTGGATATTGGCGGCATGGCTCAATCGGGAATGCATCATAAGACATATACAGCATTACGACAATATTATGGTTTGGAGAGAAAAGAACCGGAGTTAATCAATATTATCACCCAGGCGGCGCGTATTGATGAAGAATTAATGGATAAAATGGGGACAGATGCCAGAGTCGTTTATGGCAAATGGGCTAGTCCGAAAATTAATGTTCCCCGCATAGAAGGCAATTACAGAATCTTTGAAAATGAATTTGCGATTGGCTTTAAAATGCCCGCAGCCGGCGGCTTGTA
This sequence comes from Actinomycetota bacterium, assembly GCA_023379515.1. The sequence goes on along the minus strand of JAMCQQ010000483.1, from coordinate 2,891 downwards.
TTACGATATAGCCTCGCACCCACTGGATAAGAGCAATTTTCAGGAAGCGTTAGCAAGCTATACCTTCCCTGATCCAAACGAGGATTGGCGCTTTGATGGGCTCATTGACGATGCAAAGGCGGCAAGAGAAAGGGGAAAGCTTACAGTACTAATGGGCATGTGCCCCGGTATTTATGAAGTGGGCAGCTGGTTGAGAGGTTTTGAAAGATATTTGATGGATATGCTTACTGAGCCGGAAAATATTGATAAATTAACCGATATTTTAAGTGAAATGAAGGCACAATATTGGGAAAAAGCATTGTCCATTGCCGGAGGTTATATCGATGTTATAAATGAAGCAGATGATATGGCAACTCAAAAATCGCTTATGTTTTCGCTTGCCACATATAGAAAATTGATTAAACCTTATCACACCAGAATATTTAATAGAGCGAAAAAAGCTGCTCCGCATATCAAATGCATGCTGCACTCCTGCGGTGCCGTCCGGGAACTAATTCCTTATTTTATAGAAGCAGGCGTAGAGATATTAAACCCGGTGCAATATAGTGCGGGCAATATGAATTTAAAGCTTTTAAAGAAAAACTTTGGCAAGGATATCGTGTTTTGGGGCGGTGGAATTGATACTCAAAGTGTGCTGCAAAATGGTACTGTTTATGAAATAAGGGATGAAGTTAAAAAAAATATCGAGATATTGGGTGAAGATGGAGGTTTTATTTTTAGTCCAGTGCATATCATTCAACCTGGTGTTCCACCTGAAAATATAGCAGCTATGATAAAGGCGGTACAAGAATTTGGAAAATATTAAATTTAATTTAAATGTCAAAAAGGATATAAGTGGTGAGTAGATTATGGATACAGAATTAAAAGGAAAAAATGTACTTATAACAGGCGGAGCAAGTGGAATTGGGCTTGGAATCAGTAAAGTCCTTGCAAAGGAAGGAATGAATATAGCTATTGCAAGCAGAAACCCTGATCCTGCAGTTAAGGCGCAACTTGAGTCTTATGGCATAAAATGCATTCTGTTATTTGCAGACTTAAGCAAAGAGGACGGTGTAGAAAAAATGGTCAACGAAGCTATTTCAGGGTTAGGACATCTTGATGCTTATGTTAATAATGCTGCTGGAACCTGGCATGAATCCATAACGAAAATTACACTCAAAGGATGGCAAAATACTATAGATACTAACTTAAAGTCATGCATATTTGCCTGCAAGGAAATAACAAAACATATGATAGCCAGAGGCAAAGGGGGAAATATTATTATTATCGGTTCCACGGTACGTTTTTTCCCGGCATTTAAAGAAACTTCCTACAGGATATCCAAAGTGGGCCTAAAAATTTTCATGGAACAATTAACTGTTGAAATGGCACCTCATGGAATCAGAGTAAACATGGTAACACCGGGGCACTTTATAACCAAACTCACATCAAGTATTTCACCGGAAGCAGTTAAGAAAATACAAGACATTACTCCCGGCGGCCGTACCGGTGATCCTATAGAAATAGGAAATGCTGTTGCATTTTTACTTTCAGAAGCGCTCAGCGGTTTTACATATGGTGCGGATCTGGTTATAGACGGCGGTTTGACCCTGCATCCGCTGTTACCGCCGGATGCTCAGAAAATCAGAGAATTGAATTTGTAGAAATTTTGGAAATTTATTGACACTGCATTTTTTACAATATACAATTTAAATATGAACGTTAATATTTTTTATTAAACGTATAAAAAATGGGGTAATATGGAAAATTTGAAAGTAGTGGTAACTGGGGGATCAGGTTTCTTAGGAAGATACGTAGTAAAAGAGTTGATGAAATTTAACTTTAAGGTAACTGTTTTTGATAATAATGAGCCTGATAAAAAATTGGAAGCTTTCTTTGAGGGATCTGATTATTATAAGGGGAACATCTTAAATATCAATGATTGCAAAGCTGCTTTTAAAAATGCAGATATTATTGTCCATCTTGCAGCAATTATTGGTGCCCTGACTGATCACCCTCCGGAGACAGTATTTAATGTAAATACAACAGGCACCTTTAATATTTTCAAGGCAGCTGTTGATTCAAATGTAAAGAAAATAATCTATGCAAGCAGCGATGCATCTTATGGATATAATTTTCGTAAATCTCCTGAAGATACTTTTCTGCCTGCTTATTTACCTGTTGATGAAGATTTTCCTCAGAAACCATTGGATGTTTATGGAACAAGCAAAAAGGTATGTGAAGAAATTGCAGGATTTTTTAATAATAAGTACGGGGTTACTGCAATAGGCCTAAGAATCAGCCATATCAGAATTCCGGTTAGCTCTGATCCGGAAGTAAACGACATTTCCAATTTAAGTGCACTGGAAATATACAGAAGCATAGAAGTCTACCAAAAAAATCTAATGGATTTTGGAATGATGCTGATGCCTTTGAAGCCTCGTTTGCTCGGTAAAGGGGAAAACCAGGTTTGGTCGGGTTATATATTTTCTTACAATGATGTCAGGGACGCTGCTTCAGCTTTCGTGCTTGCAGCAATAAATAAAAAGCTGGAAGGGAAAAATGAAATATTTTGCATAGGCAACATGGAAGATAACGGCACAAAATATTTGACTAAGGATTTAATAAAGCTTTTTAATTTTGATGATGTTCCGCTCAGGAAAGATTTAAAGGGTAGGGAACCACTTTATAATTGCGACAAAGCAAAAACGATATTAGGATTTCAGTCTAAATTTAATTGGTGGGAATTGTATGGTTCTAAATTATTCAGTTAATTAAAAGTGGAAGCATCTAAAATTTCATGATAGCAATAAAGGAAAATTTTAAGAGCCAGGATAGGTATTTCGAAAACACGCAGGCTTTTCCCCGGCGAGTAAAAGCCAGCTCAGTTTCAGGCTTCGCTCCCCTCCCGG
>JAMCQQ010000482.1 GCA_023379515.1 Actinomycetota bacterium | reverse complement strand
GTAAAAATCACAATCTATATTTTCTTTCTTAATTATTCTTTCAATTTCAGATATTGCCCATTGATTGGAGTCTGCATAAATTTGAGCTTTGTCTTTTCCGAATGTTTTGGTTAAATAGGAATAACGAAGTCCATGCAGGGACGTGATTTTAGCCGTTGTATTGCCAGAAGTGCTCATTGCTATACGTCCAGCTTCAATGAGAGCTACTTTCAAACCCTTGGATTTTAATGAATATGCAGTGTTTAATCCTGCCATTCCACCACCAACTACTACTACGTCTACTTCCAAATCTTTCTCAAGAGCTGGAAATTTTGTCTCTGGTGTTGTCGCTATCCAAATTGATTCGATTTTATCAGGTAGTAATTGATGCACATCAGTAATTAAAATAGATAGAAGCTGCTAAAGCTCCATGTATTAACCCTAGAATTAAAGACGTTACAGCCATCCTAGGGTGCCATTTAAAAGGTAAAATTGGTCTTCCTGTAAAATAGAAATAGCCAAGTGTCGCTGTAAATAAAAAAGATAAATAAGTTAAAATTCCAAGATAAAAAACTAATGGTTTACCTAATATTAGAGTGTATGCAAGTGCCGCTACCATAGTTATTGCTTAACTATGATTGTACCATTCATAAAGGTATGAATACTACAGTAATAAGGAAAAGTGCCTGCTTTTTTAAAGGTAAAAGAAAATGATTCTCCCGGCTGGAGAGCCTTACTGTCAAATTCTTTAGTATTGCTTGTAACTGTGTGAGTTACTGAATCATTATTAGTCCAGGTCACCATAGTTCCAACCTTTACCATTACCGAAGTGGGACTAAAAGACATATTCTTAATATCAACTTTAGAGCTTTGATTTTGAAGGGTAGGAGAAGCAGTTGAAGTTGGTGACGGACTTTCTGGAATAGCTGTAGGCTGAGTAGTTACGGCTGGACCAGGAGCTGTTGTAGAAACAGGATAAGATGATCTATATCTATTGAATAAATAGTATCCCGCGATTAATAAAACTATTATAATTAATATTCCGAACCAAGTTCTATACATATTAAATACACATTAAATTATGATATTGTCAACTTATATAAGTATATTGTTAAAAAAGGGTAAGAAAATTTATTTACAAAGCTAATTTTTATTTGCACCAATTTTTAATTGAAACAGTAACATTGTGCTCTTTTGATATATATCGTCCTCTTGACTCTATGGTCTAATTCAAGTACTATAGTTCATACCCACGATACGCAAGTATCATAGGCAGGAAGCTTTCGCAAGAAAGCCGCCCCGAAAAGACCTCAGAAATGAGGTTTTTTTGCGGCCAAAATTTAACATAGATAAATAAGTTTTAGGATTTTAGTCCTGCGGAGGCGGTGGAAGAAACTCTTCGCCGGTATCTTCTGCTTTCTTATAACTTGCTTTTTGCCATTCAATATAAGGACAGCCTGTTGCTTTCTTTGCTTCCCTATCCCAGCCTGCTGTTGAACATTTCTTCATACTCTTCCCACTTACAGTTGTAAAAAGTACCAGAGGTTTACCACATTGTGGACATTCTTCTTCAAGCTGTTCCGTAGTACCATTTATCCATTCAATAAAATCACATCCTGTTGCTTTCTTTGCTTCCCTATCCCAGCCTGCTGTTGAACATTTCTTCATTTTCTTGCCAAATCTTGTGAATTGAATTACCAGAGGTGATCCGCATTTGGGACACTTTTCATCAAGTTGCTTGGGTTCAAATGGCAACCATTTTACGTAGTCACATCCTTCTGTTGTTCTTGTTTCCTTATTCCATGATCCAGATGAGCAGCGTTGTAGTTTTTTCCCGCTAGCAGTTTCGACAACTTCTCCTAACGCAGATCCACATTTGGGACACTTGTTATTTTCATCCATAGCGTAAAGGATAACATCTTTTTAAAATAATTTATAGATGCAAAACTATATATGAAGATTGTTCCTAAGTTTTATAAGTGTAGCTTCAAGTTCATCAATGTTTTTTGTTGCAGACAATTTTTCTCTCATATTTGACGCATCAGGAAATCCATGTATGTATGCTTTGCAAAATTTTCTCACAACTGCACTGTTTCTATTTTTTCCCCACATCTTGTTATATAAACGAACATGTTGTAAATAAGTATCAAGTTTAGTTTTAACTGAAATTTCTTCCGGACTAACTGACTCGTTAAACATCCAGGGATTAGACAAGATTCCTCCTAAACCCTTTACTGTTCTTGCTCCATATTCATCATGAGCTTCTTTTACATCACTAAGTGTGAGCAAGTCTCCATTTCCAATGATTAACGTACTGGGAGAAATTTTGTCTCTAAATTTCAAAATCCTGGACATAAACTCCCAATGAGCAGGAGGATGAGACATCTCTTTGGCAGTTCTTAAATGAACAGTTAACGCAGGAAGGTTTTGTTCAAGAAGAAAGGTGATCCATTTATCAATAACCTCATCATCAAATCCAATTCTTGTTTTCACACTTACTGGCAGACCCTTTGCTCCTTCTCTTGTTGCCTTAATAATTTTTTCCGCTAATTTCGGATTATTAATCAAAGCAGCACATGCACCATATTTTATTGTAGTTTTATCTGGACAGCCCATATTGACGTCTATACCGGCAAAACCCATTGAGCTAACAAGCTTGGCGGCTTCATGGAAGTGTTTAGGATCGTGCCCCCATAATTGAGCAACAACAGGTTGTTCTTTTTTATTAAACTTAAGGTTATTCATGACATGGGATTTTCCTTTGGATAGAATTCCGTCAACAGGAGTAAATTCCGTAAAGAATACGTCAGGACGACCTAACTTCAAAACCATTTGACGAAAAACATAATCTGTTACCCCATCCATTGGAGCAAGAACAGTAAAGGGTTTAGGGAGACTCTGCCAAAAATTATGCATGGAAATATTATATCAATCAGATCTTAATAAGTTATTGGGTGACTATTTCTTTTTGTTTAAAGATCTTTTTGGATTATAGATCATGTAGTAAACAACGGGAATAAAAAAGAGCATAATTGTTCCTGAAAAAGTAAGCCCAGCAATAATTGCTCCCCCCAATCCACGCCACAATGCATTGGAAAGAGTAATCGGCAATAGACCCAAGATTGCCGCAAGAGATGTTAAAGCAATCGGTTCCAATCTACTGGAAGCGCCATCAATAATTGACTCTTTAAAACTCAGTCCTGAATCTATGTTAATTAATATTTTATCGACAACAAGAATTGAATTTTTAACAACGATTCCAAATAAAGCAAGAATTCCAATTAGAGCAGGAAATGAAAGAGGAGTTTGAGTAAGTCCGAAAATGATAAAAACTCCTGAAATAGAAAGAGGAATAACCGCTAAAACTATCAACGCCCTCCTAAACGAATTAAATTGAAGAACCATAGTGGATAGAATTAGAATAAATGACAGAATCATAGCAATAAGAATAGACTGAACTGATTTTGCATTTTCTTCGTTTACTCCTCCTGTCCCCCACGAATAATCTGCAGGTAAATTTAAATCTTTAGCAAAATTTTCCAATTGTTGATTTTTTTGAGAAATGTTGTATCCTCTTGCGACACCTGCAGATACTGTTTGGACTCTTTTACCATCCAATCTCGTAATTACAGTAGGATTTGTTGACAGCTTAAAGGTACCAAGAGATGTAAGCGGAATGCTTCCACCCGATGAGTTTGGAATATTTATTGAACTTATGTCTTCCACATTTTGAGTACTAGTTGATAGTCTGATTGTTATATCCTCACCTTTTTCCAGCTCCGGATCAAGCTTTATTGAGCTTGCCTTAAATCCACTTGCAAATAGTCTCAACCAAAAACCAACTGAATCTTTCGAGACACCAGCCTGAGATATCTTCTGTTCATCCGGGATAAAGACCAATTTGCTTGTTCCAGATTTGACACTTCTGTCGACATTGGTTATCCCTTGCTGTTTTTTAAGGTAATCTTCAATTTTTGTTGCATAGGTATCTAAAACCGCAAAATCAGGACCATATAAATTAATCTGTAAATCAGCTCCTGCCGGAGGGCCACTTGTTAATTCTACTACCGATAGTTTTCCTGCAGTATAAGTTTTAGTATTTTTTCTTAAATAATCAGCAATTTCTATTGAACTAATTTTCCTTTCTTTTTTATCAACAAGGATTAAGGTATAGAGAAAATTATTCGAAGATGTTCCTGCTATTCCGCTCATGGAATTAAATCCTGTGTTTTGCTGAAGCGTAATGAATTTTATTCCAGGTGTATTTTTAAGAAAACTGAAAACCTTTAACGATTCTTCTTTAGCTTTTATCAAGTTAGTTCCTGAAGGAAGTTCTCCTGATACATATATAAAATCTTCTTCAGTTTTAGGGAAAAATTCACTTTTTACAAATCCAAATGGAACTAAAAGATAAGAAAATAATGAAAAAATTGCAACCATAATTATGATTTTTTTTCTAGCAGAATCAGAGTTTAGAATTCGTACCATTGCTCTTGTGTAGTAAGCCTCCAAAAAATTGAAGCTGATTAGTCCAGAACTCAGATATTTCTTGTATTTTTTAAACCTGATTAATCGTTTTATTGTTTTATCAGCAATATTTTTTCTGATCTTGTAGGAAACGTACATAAGAACTGCAAATAAAAGGATTTCTAGGAATAAAATTTGATTTTTTGGCAGGATAAAAACAAACAAACCGATTATCAATATGAACATTAAGATTCTAATTAAGACTTTTACTCTATGCGGAATTGAAGGTTTTAGCAGGAAAATTATAAAAGGCATAATTAAAAACATTGCTACGAAAAATGATCCGAGCAAAGTTGCCGAAACAACAATTGGGATTGGTTTTATAAATTCTCCGATGATTCCGCTTGCTAATAACAGGGGCACAAATGCAAAAACAGTGGTGATCGTTGTTGTAAGAATAGCTATTAAAAA
>JAMCQQ010000481.1 GCA_023379515.1 Actinomycetota bacterium | reverse complement strand
GTTAGTACTATACTTTGATTAGGTATTTTAGATAAAAAAATGAGAGTAGGAGAAAACCCCGCAATAAAAGCGCTAGTAAGCCGGAAGTAAGACTCCTGACTAAAAAATTTTGCAATTTGGTACACAAGTAAAACTAAAAGCGTACCTATAATTACAAAGGGCATTCTTGCTCCCAAATCTGATTTACCAAAAAACATTTCTCCGCCAGCAGTAAGATAGGATGTTAACGGAAGGTCATAATCCTTCAAAGAATTAAAAAGGACCGGAAAAAACCTACCCAGTTCATCTTTACCAAACGTTGCAAGAGTATATCCGCGATAAGCTATCCTTGCCTCATCTGAAGTAAAAAAAGGAAACGAAAAATTATATATGCGTATCAAAAATGCTGCAAATAAAATTAAACAAATAATTGCTTTTTTTCTAAAAATAGACTGTGTACCAAAAATATTATCCTGAATTTTCATAAAAAATAGCCTTTAAATAGAATAATTAATTACTCATTGCTCCTTAAATAGTATCATCTTTCTAAATTCCCTACCATCTAATTGTCCCTCCTAAAGTTGTATGTTAGTATGAAAACACAAATTTACGCTCATATATGGCTTTCTTGTTAAAATACAAGCATCTTATCCCAATAATATTTCTAATATTATTTGTAAGTTTATCCAACTTTTGGATTTTCCGCATCTTTGAATTTAATTTCCTAATTGGCGAATTATTAATTATAGAAACTACATTACTTTCCTTATTAACTATTTATAAAAACAAAGCCATCACGATATTATTTTTTTTTATTCTGATAACTTTAAGTGCTATTCTATTAGTTAATCATTTCGATAAAGATATCTTCTCTACTTCTACCGTAGAATCCATGCAGATAGAAGAAAGGCAGCAATATTACGCACAAGAATTAAATAAAGTTTACAAAAATAGAATAGGAATTTTTTACTTTGATAATTTAAGGTTAATTTTTGGCAAGATTAGCAACAATTTTTTCTCAGCCTTGGATTTAAATTTTTATTTTTCACAATCTCCCCTCATTGATAATGGAAAATACCCATTACTTTTTACCCCTTTATTCATAATCGGTTTCCTTTCCTTGCTTGTAACCCTCCATAAAGTTCACATAATTTATTTCTTCACTGCTTTAAGCATAAATGCTTTTATCAATCTAGACTCTAAATTAGGCCCTTTGGTTATATTTCCATTGATGGGTTTTTGTATTTCAATCGGATTAATTAGATCTCTAAAAATAATTAAGAGGAGTATTTTAAACCATAAAATATGAATAAGTGGCTTCAAATATCCATCCTTGTTTTAATAGTCATCTTAGCCATTTGCCTAAGGTTTTATAAACTCGGAAGTATTCCCCCAGGACTACACGCCGATGCTGCCTCTCAAGGATATAATGCTTTCTCTCTACTTAATACTGGTTTAGACCGCTACGGACAATCCCTGCCGATTCTTTTCCGTTCATTCGGCTCCTACATTAATCCGATATATACATATCTAACTATTTTACCTGTAGCTCTTTTTGGAAACTCTCAATACTCTACCCATTTTATATCTGCCTTATCAGGTTCAAGTCTGGTAATAGTAACTTATTTCTTCGCTCTAATTCTTTTTAGTAAAAATAAACAGAAAGGTATTTTAGCTTTAATTTCTGCACTCGCTGTAGCAATTGCTCCCTGGTCAGTATTTTTTAGCAGATTAGCTGTTGAGGCAAATTTAGGTGTGCTTTTATTTGTTTTAAGCATACTCCTATTTATCTATTCTTTAACAAAAATACGTATTCTGCCAATTGCAGCTCTTATTTTAGGTATTTCCACTCATGCATATTATAGCGAGAGATTAATCGCAGTCATTTTTTTACCCGCTTTCATAATCCTTTTTAGACATGTTTTGCTAAAAGCTAAAAGTTGGCTTATTTTAGCACTATTATTGTTTGCTATTACTCAAATACCTCATCTAATAATTTTAAACTCAGGCGCCTTAACAAGAAGATTTGACCAAGTAAGCTATTTTGGTAACGAAAATAATAACCAATCCAAAATTTTAAATATCGGCAAAACCACTTTAAATAATTTTCTGATTTATTATTCACCCAAAAATCTATTTTTTGACTCTGATAGCAAATTAGGAAGAACTATGCCTGGATTAAGTGTTTTTTATAACTGGCTTCTAGTGCCATTTCTAGTAGGTCTTTGGTACTTATTAAAACACAGATCCTCCGTGTTTGCTAAAATCATAGGACTCCTATTGATTATTACTCCAATTCCAGCTTGTTTTACCGGTGATTTTTTCTATCCCTTAAGAACATTAGATTTTTTGTGGGTTTTAACCTTAGTAATATCAATAGGTTTATTTTATATCTATTGTTTATTTAGATCGAAATTTAAAAAAATATTTATATCAACATTAGTCTTAGTATATTCACTTTTCTCTCTTTATATCTCCTATTTTGTTTTATTTAAATATGAAAAAGCAACCGATTACGGATATGCATATACGCAACTTATGGATAAGCTTGCGCAATACCGCAATAAACAAGTAATTATCGATTTAGCCAGAGATCCTGGTATAGGAATTAGAATTGCTTATTTAAAAAATTACTCTCCTAAAAAAATACAGGATCAACTCCGTTCTCAGCTAAAAACGTCCTATTATAGTAGTGCCGTAAACGCAGACGAATCATACATAATTGATAATATTACAGTAAAAGCCTTAAGATTTGCTGATACTTGCCAAAAAAACGTAATAATGGTGGGGGATATCTTAAGTATTTCCCCAAAACAAGCTAAAGAACATAAACTCAAATTAGAGTTTGAAATTTATGATTTATCAGGAAAAGTGGCTCTTTTGGGTTATTCAACTAATCCGGAAAAAGCCTGCCAGATTTAACCCGAATCTATAAATTAGGCAGGCTTGGAATAGGTAATTTTCCCCAATTTAAGATGATAAATTGGATTGATCTGTAATTCCACTTAAGAATTAGGATAAGTAATATCAGAAAGAAAATACTCCAAAGGATTTTGGCAATTCTTAGATTTGGCTTAAACAATCTGAAAGCCAAAAATGCAGCAGAAATTATAAACAGCAATCTGTATTCAAAAAGAGCTGAAGATTTATAAACACTATATCCCCAGTAGAATGAGCTAGAAATAGGTAATAGAAAAAAAGAAAGGGCTGAAAACCAATTTGGTGACTTAAAAATTTGCCAGATAAAAACAGCGCTGCAGGCAGCTAAAAATGGCGTCATTGATAAATAATACCAGGGGTAATTTGAACTTCCTAAAAAAAGCACCAAAAGAAAATGACCCAGAAGAGGCAGTATCATAAAGATCACATTCTTGTTTGATCTGAAAGTTATCACAAACAAAGATATAAAACCCCAAATCCACCAGCCATCCACAGGAAAATCTTTAAACCTTAATGCCTCTAACATAGAAACAACTTTTAAAGATCCATAGAAGGATCTATTTGAATTAGCACTGAGAATACTTAAAAAAACTGATGACTGAAGCCATAAACCCCAAGCTATATAGCAAAATATTGGAATAATAACACCTAATATAAATAGTAAAAATTTCCTCATTTCAATTCTATTGATATAAAAAATAATAGATGAACCGGCAATAAACCCCAGGGCAGGTTCCTTAGCAAGCACTGCAAACCCTCCTATCAAACCGGACAGAAATAGTAATATGTTTGACAATTGAGTATTTTTAATCTTACTCATTCCAATTTTCAATAAAATTAGATGCCCCAAAATAAAAGGCACAACTGCGTTCTCCAAAAAAGATGTTCTGGAAGCAAAGAGGTATGTGGGAACCGAGGAATAAATAGCAACGGAGATTGTTGCAATCCAAGACTCCCCGGTTAATAAATATATTAGAATAAAGAGCAACAAACTGTTTAGCATTGCCATCACCAAGGCTGGCTGCCTAATCATTCCTGGTTTAACATCTGCAAATTTTTGAACATCTTTATTAACTCCTAAACTAAAAATTAAACCTCCTAAAGGCGGATGGTCAAGAAAGGGTGAGACAAAAAAAAGTTGTTTTACTCCCTCTCCCCAATCAATCTCTTCTATTGCAGTCAAGGGTTGAGGATCTTTTCTAAATTCCAAAACATCTAATATTTTATTATCTCTTTTGATTCCGAATCCTTCAACTTTAGTTTCTTTTGAATTCATTTTTGGATCTCTGAAAACACCGGAATAAAGAGTCCACCCCACAGGCAAACCATGAGCCTTCAAACTTTGTGCCCCCCAAACATAAGTAAATTCATCTAGTACCGGAGCAGGGATTCTTTCATAACCCAACCATCTATAATAAGAGCCTTTATAAATTATAAAAATAGAAATAATTATAGAAACCAGAAGCGCAAAAGTTATTTTAGAAATGCATATTTTTTTTAAGGAATTATACTTTAACTGATTAAAAAAAGAACCAAATATAGAAAAATGTTCTCTCATAACCTACCGGTTTCTTTCTACCACTAAATGTTGATAGATCAGATATAGGGCGGCTGCTGCAAAAACAGTTTGAATCAAACTTCTGCATAAATTGTAATCCAAATTTATATGAAGAAGCTCCCAAAGACTCGGCAAACTAGATAACTTAGGATCAATTGGTGCAAATATTCCAATAGTTAACGAGGGATCAAAAAAGAAAAGTGAGATAAGCCAAGTTAAGATAATTAAAAGATTTGGCAACAGAGTCTTAAATTCATTTTTTACTAATCCTAAAATCAATAGGGGAGTAACCCAAATTAACCATTGTGGATGAAAATGAGTAAAAATAAAAAATAACAAAAGAGGTACAAGGTATAATTTCCATATCTCGGCCTTTATTTTATTAGCCCAAATGAAAAGATAAAAAAAGATTAAAAATAAAGGAAATAATAATATCGCCTCCCCACCTGATACAGAAACATTAGCATACAGACTTTTTGAGCTTTGGTTTGCAAACAAAGCAGTTGCCCTAAAGCTTTTAGAAAAAATGTAGGGAGTAATTGATACTAAATATGGTATAAAACAAAATATGGATAATTTAATTTTTTCCCAATAAGTTTTTCCTAAAACCAGCAAGGGGATCACTAAAAAGATTGGTGATAACTTAAATGCAATTCCAAAACCTAAAATTAAAGCAGCTTCAGTAAGTTTATTTTTTACTACCAGATACACTGATAAAGCAATAAAAAAAGTCACAATAATATCAAATTGTCCCATCATATAGGTGGCATAAAGATTGACGGGATTAAAAATCCAAAGGCTGAATGCTAATACTCCTTTTTTTGTAAACCCAACTAACTTTAAAAGAATTAAACCAGTCAACAAGTCAAAAATTAGATAGGGAAGTTTCAAAAGTAATAAATGCAACTGATTTATTGATGATAAACCAAAAATATTAAACAGAAAACTGAATATTCCATGAAAAAGATAACTTGCCGGTGGGTAATTTAAAACAGCTGTACTGGAGCTATAATCATATAAATCCAAAATCTTTCCTGTCGCCACAAGCTTTCCTGCTAAATCAAAAACCTGCATGTCGGAATGGAACGTAGTTAAAGATAATATAATCCGTATAATTATTCCAATAACCGTTATAATCCACAATTTTCTCATTTAAATTTAATTGATTTAAGAATTTTCTCTTTAAAATTCTCTTTATTGAAAATTTGAGCTCTTTTCATTGCTTGCTTTAAAAATTCCTCTCTCAGATTGTCATCTCCTGCTAATTTTAGCGTAAACTTTTTTAAATCATCCAAACTATCCCACAAATATCCTGATTGAGTATGTTGTACAATTTCTTTCTGGCCACCTTTCGCAATAACAACCGGCACACAACCTCCTGCCATTGCCTCAACAGTAGAGATACCAAAATGCTCCATTTTAGCTGGATCTGTTTCTCCGAACCCAGATGCATGCCAGTAAATAGAGGATTGTCCGTACAATTTAACAAGATTATTATAATCCAGATTGGGATAGAAATTTACAGGCAGTCCTTTAGCTGATATTTCTAGCTCAGCAAGATAATCTTCATCTCCTTTGCCCGCCGATCCAACCAGATGCAAACTCCATCCTTTTATCTGCTTACTTTCAAAAAGATCTTTAAATGCTTTAATCAAAATTGCATGTTTTTTATCTTTTAGGTACCCAAAAAAACGCCCCACTGAAAGTATGTATTTTTTCTTTTCCAGAGGTTTAATTTTATCAGTATCGACTGGAGGATAAATTATTTCTGATTTAACAGGCCAATGATTTTGAGAATATTCTTTGGTAAAACCTGAGTTGTAGATAATCAAATCCCAATTACTTAATTTAATTTTTCTCCACAAGCTTTTTACTTCTCCTACCAGGGGAGACTGAAGATGCAGAATATTTTTCTTTGCAGAGGGAAAAAAAATACTTCCATCTGTTAAGTAAAAAAAGACATCATATTTTTTAAGAAAAAATGCCCTCGAAACAGATGAAGAACTTTTTCCTATTGGAGCATAGATGAAATTAACAGTTTTTAAATTAAGATTAAATCTGTTTAACAATTGATTTTTTAGTAGATCTGCTCCTAAGCTAAAAAGGTGTTTATCCAAAAGTACATCTACACTGTTGCCCGGGGAAAAAACTTCGGCAATAGTCATCATGTATTTTTCTCCCCCACCCAAAGTATCCAAATATGGAGAATAAAGCGCAATCCTCATGAATATTTAAAATTATCCTCAATTAGTTTCTTATCCAAATCATCATACGTTTTATCCAAAGGTTTACTTTGCTGCATCTCCCATAATCTGACATAAGTAATATACAAATGAAAAGCTTGTAAAACTGAATCTATCATTCCGACGGTACCGGAAAAAAAGCCTTTTCTTTTAATCCCCTGATTAAACAATTCAGTTATAAAAATTCTCACAAATCTCCACTTGGACATTTTCGGATGGTTAGCCTCTATTCGCAATTTTGCCTCAATTACAGACCACTCCATAACCTTTCCCATAAATTGCTCTACTCCCCTATGGGTAAGATGTAAAAGTGAATTTTTGCTGTAACCCAGTCCCCCCTTAAATTGCGGATAGAGGCTAACCATCCGAAAA
>JAMCQQ010000480.1 GCA_023379515.1 Actinomycetota bacterium | reverse complement strand
TATAATAAACTCAATAGTAACGGCTACCAAAACAAAAAATATTGTTATCTTTAAAGAATGTAAAAATATAGGATCATGAAATAAATCTATATAATTCTTAAACCATATAAACTTTGTCTTTGAAGGATCGGTAACCCAGTATTCTCTAAAAGAATTAAATATCACAAATAATAATGGGAAAATTGTAAAAACAGTCAAAATAATAAATGTCGGATAAAATAACAGATTACCCGTAAATTCTTTGGAATTGACGATATTTGATAGTTTTTTCATATTTATTAACAAAACATAAAAAATTTTACTTATTTATTTTTTGTAACTATGCTTGAAAAATATTCAAGCATAGTTACATTTATCATTTTTTATTTGAATAAATCTTCGATCTTCTTTTGTGCGCTGTCCAATGCGTCTTTAGAGCTTTTTTGTCCGGATAATGCAGCAGTAACTTCATCAGATATTATAGCAGAAATCTGAGTCCATTCCGGCAGGTGCGGTCTGTAACCGGTATTAGGCAGCATCACGCCCTGTGCCACAAGCCATGGCGAATTCTTAGCAGTATCGCCTTCAAAAACAGATGCTCTTGTCGGGCCTGGTCCAAACAAGCTTGGCAGATTAGTAAGTTCTCTCTCTGCAACTTCCTTTGAGGTCATGTATTCGATTGCTTTCCATGAAGCATCCTTATTTTTTGCTGTCTCTGGTATTGCCAGACCCCAGGCAGCCCCCATCGGCATAGGAGTACCGGTAACCGGACTTATGAATTCTGCGTTAGGATTGTCCTTCGGATCAACAAGATTTCCTCCAAAAGATCCCCATATAAATATCATAGCGACCTGACCATTTTTTAATGCTTGAGTTACTTCGAAATCTCTGTAGTTTAAGGCTCCGGGAGGAGAGTAATCAAGTATTTTCTTCATAAAGTCCAAAGCTTGAATGGATTCAGGTGTATTAATCTGAGGTTTGTTGTTCTTATCAAGAACTCCGTCAAGTCCTGTAAAAACTCTGTGCCAATGTTCAAATTGAATTGTCACAGTTTCTCCTGCAAGGAATAAAGGTGCAAAGGCATACTTGTTGTTTCCAGTATCGGTTAATTTCTTTAAGGCTTCTTCAAAGTCCGCTACGGTTTTTGGAGGTTTTGCCACACCATTTTCATCCACTATCCCGGCATCTTCAAACATTTTTGAATTGTATGCAAGTTCCAAACAGAATGTCAGAAAAGGTATAGTATACAAATTACCTGTTCCCTGAGGATATCTTCCAACAAGATCAATCGGGGTTTGAAAGAAATCGGAAAAATTCCAGTCCGCAGGTGCATTTTTTGCGAAATCATCCAATTTAGCCAGATAGCCCGGGGTTACAAAATCAGCTATCCATTCATCACTGACAGCAGCAATATCATAAGAACTACCACCTGCTGCCCACTCGGTTAATAACTTCTCTCTATAGCCCTCATAAGGGTTCTCCTCTGTTTTCAAATTGATGCCGAGTTTTGCCAACCCGTCAACAGTTTCCGGCAGTACCGTCATTGAAGACATTGCAATCCAGTTAATATCGGTAACAGCAGCAGGTGCCGTGGTTTCGACTGCCGTAGTTTCTGCTGCTGCAGTTGTTGCTGCCGCAGTTGTTTCGGCTGCTGTGGTTTCGGTGCTTGTTGCAGTTTTGCAGCCTATCAGGGAACCACTGACTACTAACATTATGCTCGTTAGTAATACAAAAGAAACTAATAATGCTTTCTTCATTTAAATTCCTCCGTTTCACAAAAAATATTAAAAAAACTTGGTTTGCAGAATTATCTCACCCCCATTCTCTAAATAATTGCTTTTTTTTACTGACTCTTTTATATTATTTACTTGAGATTTGTTTTGGTACTAAAAAGCCCCTAGGCACTGCACCAAGCAAATCTCATTTTTTTCATATATCACCTCCTCTTATTTTGTTAAATGTTATTTATTATTTAAAAACTTTTTTATTTAAAACAAACCAGCATTACAAATCAGGACTTATAGCAAACAATATTTTTGCCGAATTGCTTGATAGGTTAAAATATTGGTGATTATATCCTTCAGGAACCATAAACTTATCATTAGTTTTAAGATGCTGACAGTCTTGAAATACAGATTCTTCTTCCTCTTTTCCCTTCCATGTTTTTATCTGAATCTCTCCTTGCAACACCCATATTGCTTCGTCCCCGCCATGATGCTCAATATCAGAAAATTTCCCTTCTGTCAGCGTCAATATCCCTACATGAACTTTATCATTGCTGATATAAAAAGAAATTTTATTTTGATTTTCTTTACCATGGATAAAATTCAATGCTTCCTTTTCAGAAATAATCAGTATTTCTTTATTTTTGACACTTTCTGCAATATTTTTGGGCCAGTTTTTTAAATTATTTAAAGCGTTGATCATTTTGTCTCCCTTAATTACTTTTTGTCATTAAAATAAAGAGGTTTAAAATCTCTTTTTTCAACTAAATCCATGTCTTTTTCCTCCCAGGGTTTGCCTGCAATAATGGCAACAATTATTACGTCCCTGTCAGAAAAATTATAAACCTGATGCCAGCTTTTTCGTGGAATAAAAACAACATCCCCCTCTTTTGCAGAAACTAATTGGCCGGTCTCCGGATTAAATATATGGGCTTCGCCTTCCAATATATAGTATGGTTCATCTCCTGAGTGTATATCCGGAGGTTGGAAAGACTGTCCTGCCGGGACAATCCAGTGAGATATCAGGATATTGTCAGTGCTTATATAAGTATGACAGCACATCCTTTCTTTGCCGTTACCATAGATATTGGTAATCCCCACATCTTCTTTGTCTACCTTTACTGGAACTTTTTTATCGGGTTCATAGGGTAATTTGCCCATCCATTCCGGGATCCCGCTTTTCATAAAACCCTCCTTTAGAACAGTTTAATTAACTAACTTAATTAATATATTTATTGATAAAAAAAATTAATAAATTATTTACTCCTTAATATATTTAGAAATCACGCAGATTAAAAAAATCTCTAAGTACCAAACTTATTGAACCAATCAACTGGACATCATTTCCAAGTCTGCCTGGTATTATTTTTACTTTTTCTCTTACTATCGGATAAGCTCTTTTCTTAACAAAATCTCTAATTCTATTCAGCAATGGATTAATATCTATCTTATCTATCTCATTAGTAACAATGATTACCGCTTGGGGATTTAAGGTATTTATCATATTTATGATACCTGTTCCCAAATATTTAGCCAAGTAATCCAATATTTCATTATATATCGGATCATTTTTATCTTTAAAGTTATAAATTCCTTCTACATTGGTTACCTGTTTTTTTGCTAATTCGCTATCAGGATATTTTTTTCTCAAAATATTATATTTTTCAATTATTGCTTCATTTTTTGTAAATAATTCAAGACAGCCATAATTACCACACTCACATTTTGGTCCATTTATATCAACCGTATTATGTCCAATTTCTCCAACAATATCGTCCTCGCCTCTATACAACCTGCTTTTTAAAATCAATCCACCTCCTACAGCTTCTCCAAAATTTATTAAAATAAAATTTTTAAATTCCATGCCGTTGCCAAACCAGCTTTCTCCTACGGCACTTGCATTAGAGTCATTATCAGCAAATACAGGAATTCCAAATTTCTCTAGAACAGCTTCTGTTAATGGAACTCTTACCCAGACATATGGCGGGCCTTCACTTAAATTTCTGTAAATAACTTCACCATTTTTTGAATTTATTGGTCCAGGCACAGCCATTCCTATACCCAATATTTTTTCTTTATTTATTCCTGAAGTTTTTAATAATTCATCTATTAATTTAATAACTTCGTCTAAAAGATTGGGATTCTCTAATAGGGATTTGTTGTATACTACCCTTTTTAAAATATCGGCATTTAAATTAGTTATAATCCCGCTTATACTCTTTCTAGCTATATATACTCCTATAATAAAGTAACTGTCGGAATTAATATCTATAAAAACCGGCTTTCTTCCTGAAAATGATTTTCTCTTACTTGTTTCTTTGACTATACCAATTTCTAAAAATTCATTTACAATTTTGGTAATTGCTGCTGTTGTTAACCCAGTAATCTTAGCAATATCTGTCCTGGAAATTGGCCTGTGATTATATATAGTTTTTAAGACAAACTCCCTATTTATGTTTCTTTTTAGCATTTTAAACTTAAAATTGGCATTTAATAATCTTGCTGGATTTTTTTTAAATATTAACTAACTTAATTAATATTTAATTATATAATCAAATTTATTAATGTCAACTATTATTTCTGTTTATTTTTAATAATTGTCATTTAAAAATCAAAAGTCACACTTTTTATTAAATTTAAAAATATCGGATGATTAAACTGTAATTTAGATCTGAAAAGAAAGAATTAAAGAAGAAGATAAAAATAAAGTCCTAAATTTTTCTTTTAATTTAATGTTTATCAAGATTACAACCATACTCATGATTGAAGCCTTCGCCGGTTTCGAATTGAATAATCGGATGCTGGATATTATATTTTTCAAATAAATATTGATTTATTTCATCAAGAAGCTGCTGCGTCTGGCTGACATTCATATCTTCAATTACTATATGTGTGGTCATGCAATACATATTGGTCGTTATCTCCCAGACATGCAGATCATGAATATCAAGTATCTTTCCGTTTTGTGAAATCATGCCTGCCTTAAGCTCAACAACATTAATATTTTTAGGGGTTGATTCCATCAAAATCAGAACCGAATCTTTAATCAGTGAAATGGACCAGATCGCTATCATTATTGCAATTATGATAGACAGGATAGGGTCTATTATATAAAAACCTGTAAAATAAATTATAATGGCACCAATAACCACACCAATCGAAGAACCAGTATCACCCAGCATATGAATAAATGCACTCCTGACATTCAAGCTTTCCCTGCTTGCCTTCCAAAGCAGCAATGCTGTTGCTATATTTACCATAAGACCAATGAGCCCAATTATCATCATTTCCATACCAGCTATTGGTCTGGGGCTCAAAATGCGTTTGTATGCTTCCCATAAAATGAATCCGGTTATTATAAGCAATGTTATACCATTAAGCAGTGCTGCAAGTATTTCCGCTCTATAAAAACCAAAACTTTTGTCTTTTGTTGCAGGTCTGCAGGCATAAAGAATTGCAAGAAAGCTGACCAGCAAAGCAAATGTATGCGTAAGCATATGGCCGGCATCCGATATTAATGCAAGACTCCCCGAAAAAATCCCGCCCAGTATTTCTACAATCATCATGGTGCCGGTAAGTATGATTGTAATAAGCAGCTTTTTTCTTTCGTAGGATCTGAAGTCATGTCTGTGATTTTTATGGGAATGGTCATCATGCTCCCGATGTGTATGCGGCAGTTTTTTATCTGTTTGTTCAGATAATATTAATCTCTTTGGAGGATGATCGTGTTCCATGATAGATACGATAAATTATAAATTATCATAAACTTATCTTTTTTATGGGTGCAAAGCTGACAAGCAAATGCTTTAAACCCACCTTGTCAAAAACAACATCTATTTCAATATCGTCATTTAATATTTTAACTTTTAAAACTTCTCCCCTGCCCCACATTTTATGCTCTATCATGTCCCCTTCAGAATAATCTCTAAAAATACCATAATTCTCACTATCAGTTTCATCGCCATAAGACTTTTTGAGGGCCCTATCCTTGCTTCTGTTTCCGGCCTCTGTTATATTCTCATCTATAATCAGATTTTGGGGAATCTCTCTAATGAATCTGGATAAAACTTTAAAACTGGTATCCCCATATATGCTATGGCTTAATGCCGATGTAAGAAAAACCTTTTCTTTTGCCCTCGTGATACCAACATAACAGAGCCTTCTTTCTTCTTCAAGTTCTGTTATGCTGTTCATGCTCCTGGAATGAGGGAAAATACCTTCTTCCATACCAATGATAAATACTACGGGAAATTCCAGTCCTTTTGCATTGTGAAGGGTCATGAGGACCAGGGCGTCCATTGATTCATCATAATTATCTATATCTGTTAAAAGTGAGACTTCTTCAAGAAATCCGTCCAGTCTGGCAAGGCTGCTGGGAGCGCCCGGTTCGTTATTTGAAGAAGATTTATGCTCATATTCTTTGGTAACAGTAAGAAACTCTTTTAAGTTTTCAATTCTGTTAATTGCATCTATAGTATTTTCAACTTCAAGTTCCTTCATATATCCCGTATCTTTCCATATTTTTTGGAGGATTTTATCAACACCATGTTCAATGGCAAAATTCCTGAAATTACTTATCATGTCCTGAAACTGATTGATCCGTTCCTTTGTTTTCTGGTTGATTGTATTGATTTCGCTGCTGGTGTAAAAGGCTTCTATAAACGTCATTTTCTTTTTAATTGCATATTTTTCAATCGAATTCAGGGTGCTCTTGCCTATTTTTCTTAAGGGAACATTCACTATCCTGAGCAGGCTGATAAGGTCTTTTGGATTTGAAATTAGTTTGAGATATGCCAGCATGTCCTTAATTTCCTTCCTGTCATAAAATCGCAGACCTCCGTAAATCTTATATGGTATGTTCTCCTTTATAAGAAATTCTTCAACTGCTCTTGACTGTGCATTTGTTCTGTAAAAAATTGCGAAATCTCTATACATTCTGGAACTTTGTTCCACAATTTTTTTTATCTTTCCTACTACGAATGCAACCTCTTCCTTTTCATTGGAAGCCATATATTTGGAAATTAAGTCACCTTCGACATTGTCGGTCCATAGTTTCTTTTTTTTGCGGCTTTCATTATTGCTTATCAGAAAATTTGCTGCCGAAAGAATATTCTTTGTGGAACGGTAATTTTGCTCAAGTTTTATAACCTCTGTTTTGTCAAAGTTCTTGTCAAAACCTATGATATTTTCAATCTCTGCCCCCCTCCAGCTGTAAATGCTTTGATCATCATCTCCCACAACATAGATATTTTTATATCTGGCAGCAAGCAGCAGTATCAGCTCGTTTTGGGCAATATTTGTATCCTGGAATTCATCCACAAGAATATATTTGAATTTTTCCTGGTATTTTTTTAAAACATCCGGGCAAAGCTTTAATATGTTCACCATATACATAAGCAGGTCGTCAAAATCCAGCGCATCAGCCTTTATCAATTTTTGCTGATAAAGAGAGTAAACTCGTGCCACAACTTTTTCATAATAATCGCTTGCCAGGCTTGAATAAGTTTCATAATCTATGAGCTTGTTTTTGGCATCACTTATGACTGCATGTATGGCTTTTGGCGGAAACCTTTTATTATCTATATCAAGCTCGATAAGACATTTTGAGGTAAGGCTCAGCTGGTCACTTTCATCATAAATTACAAAATTGCTTGGAATGCCCAGATGGCCAATCTCGTATCTTAAAACTTTTGCACAAAACGAATGAAATGTACTGACCCACATTATTTCTCCGACTTTTCCAACTAGCTCGATAACCCGTTTTTTCATTTCACGGGCAGCCTTATTGGTAAAAGTAATTGCAAGTATATTGAAAGGGTCAACTCCAATTTCTTTTATAAGATATGCAATCTTATAAGTCAGAACCCTTGTCTTGCCGCTTCCTGCACCTGCGATTATCAGCAGAGATTATTTATGCTTTTTTACAGCTTTAACCTGCTGCGGATTTAAGTATTTTTCCAAATCCATTATTTCTTAGAAAATTAATTTTATTATAGAATAATTGAAATAAGAAGCTTTTGCAAAACTGATGAAGCTATTGCTATCTTATCATCTTACCAAAAAATTTAGCAATATATTCTACCTGGTGAAGCATTTCCTTTGTCTGTTTTTCATCAAGAGATTGCTGACCGTCACATAAAGCTTTTTCAGGTTCATTATGGATCTCGACAATCAGACCATCTGCACCTACGGCTATAGCGGCCCTGCTCATCGGAATAACCAGGTCGCTCTGTCCCACTGCATGAGACGGGTCTATTATTATTGGCAGTTTGCTTAGCTTTTTTATTACAGGTACGGCTGACAAATCGAGAGTGAACCTGGTGTAGGGTTCAAAGGTCCTGATAA
>JAMCQQ010000479.1:6749-7714 GCA_023379515.1 Actinomycetota bacterium | reverse complement strand
CATTATGGTTTGATATGTAAAATGCTGAAACATGATTATAAATTTGGTAAAAACAAAAATACGCTGATAATTGCGGCTGACGGTGGTGCCAAAAACTGCTGTAATATGAAATTTATGCCAGACATTGTCATAGGAGACATGGACAGTATTACTATTAAAGTAATCGAATCTGATGCATCCGTTAAAAAGCCCATAAAATTTATTAATTCGGTACCAGAAAAAGATGAGAGCGATACCCAGCTTGCAGTTGACTATGCAATAGGATTAGGGGCAAAAAAAATTCTGATTGTCGGAGCAGTAGGGGACAGAGTGGACCATACTCTTGCCAATATTTTTCTCCTCGCTTCCCCTTCTGCAGAAAACTCAGATGTCAGAATCCTGACAGAAAATAGCGAAATTTTTGTTACAAGAAAATCCTGTCAGATTACAGGTGAGGCTGGGAAAACGGTGTCGCTTTTTTCACTCAGCCCCTATACAAATTTCATAAAAACAAGCGGGTTGAAATATAAGCTTAAAAATGAAAAATTACTTTTCAGCCCTGTCAGGGGTTTAAGCAATGCATTTATAGACAATAAAGCAAGAATTGAAATCAATGAGGGAACATTACTTATAATAAAAGAGCTGTAAATATTTATAAGAATCTGGTGATTTATATGAAAAAAATTAAAAATACTACAAATATAATTTATCCTGCAATATTTTTTATTGTATTGCTGCTGGTTTGGGAAGGACTGTCCAGGTTTGGAGCAGTATCTGCTTTTATTTTACCATCCCCCACAATGATAATTTACAGCTTATTTGTTAATTTTCCTTCAATGGGAATTCATATCTTAATCACTCTATACGAAACAGTTTTAGGTTTTGCTATTGCGATAGTTATTTCAATTATTGCAGCTTTGGCAATGGATTCGATATCACCGGTTAAAAAAGTTTTATACCCGTTGCTTATAGCTTCTCAGACAATT
>JAMCQQ010000479.1:0-6739 GCA_023379515.1 Actinomycetota bacterium | reverse complement strand
TCTTTTCATTTGAATCAATCCTCCAAATATTCTTCTTTTGATATTTTTAACCATGGCATGTAACGATTTTCAATCAAATCAATTATTTTAAGAAATAATATGCTCAGAACAGTTATTTCAATTATTGCAGCTTTGGCAATGGATTCGATATCACCGGTTAAAAAAGTTTTATACCCGTTGCTTATAGCTTCTCAGACAATTCCGATAATCATCCTGGCTCCTCTTTTTATAATATGGTTCGGGTATGGTTACCTGCCGAAAATAATTATTGTAGTTCTTATATGTTTCTTTCCAATCACAATCAGCCTTTTGCAGGGTTTTGCAAGCGTAGACAAAGAACTGCTGGATTTGCTGCGATCGATGAATGCTAAAAAACTCCAGGTTTATAAAATTGTAAAATTCCCTTCAGCAATGCCCAGCTTCTTTTCCGGATTAAAAATTGCCGCAACCTACAGCATAATGGGTGCGACCATAGGTGAATGGGTCGGCGGCAAAAATGGCCTTGGGGTATATATGATAAGGGCGAAGTATTCTTTTGCAACGGACCGGGTCTTTGCAGCAATAATTGTAATAACTGTTCTGAGCATATTATTTCTTAAAATAATTGATTTGATTGAAAATCGTTACATGCCATGGTTAAAAATATCAAAAGAAGAATATTTGGAGGATTGATTCAAATGAAAAGAAAAACAAGAAATTTAAAGGCACTTTCCGGTATTATCATAATTGCGGTGCTTGTCCTTACAATGCTTTTCCTGTCAGTTTTTTCGGGGTGCGGAAAAGTAACTTCCACAACCAGTTCAGAAACAAAACCGATAGAGATGAAAAAAATAACAGTTATTCTGGATTGGGTACCCAATACAAATCATACAGGGATATATGCAGCTAAAGCCAATGGATATTATGCCAAAGAGGGCCTGAACGTTGACATTATCCAGCCCACTGAAGGCGGAAGCGCTGATTTAATTGCTGCAGGTAAAGGCGAATTTGGCATTAGCTACCAGGAACAGGTTACGTATGCCCGCACCGCTGATACGCCGCTTCCTGTTGCAGCAATTGCTGCCATAATACAGCATAATACATCAGGATTTGCGTCACCGGTTGAAAAAAATATAAAAACCCCAAAAGACTTTGAGGGGAAAAAATATGGCGGATTTGGTACACCGATAGAGGATGCCTTTCTAAAAGCTCTAATGAAAAAATATGGTGCGGATTTTTCAAAACTTGAAATAATTAACATTGGAGCTTCAGATTTCTTTACAAGCGTGACAAGAGATGTTGATTTTTCCTGGATATATTATGGTTGGGATGGTGTAGCAGCAGAACTTAGAAACTTTAAGATCAACTTCATGCTGCTGCAGGATCTTGATCCGCTTCTGGATTTTTACACTCCGGTTATAATGGCCAGTGAAAAAACAATTAATGAAAACCCTGAGCTTGTTAAGAAGTTTTTACGGGCCACTTCGCAAGGGTATGAATTTGCTATCAGCAACCCTGAAAAAGCTGCAGAAATATTGACAGGCATGGTCCCTGAACTGGATAAAAATATAGTTGCTGCAAGCCAGAAATATCTTGCAAAACAATACAAAAGTGATGCCAAAAGGTGGGGTGAAATGAAGGAGAGTGTCTGGGAAACATTTGGAAATTGGATGTATGACAATAACCTGATTACAAAAAAACTTGAGGCTTCTAAAGCCTTTAACAATGAGTTTTTGCCCTGATAAGGAATAAGACCGGTTAAAGAATTTTATTTGTAAATTGAAAACCAAGAATAAAATAAAAACCAAAGCAAAATGGAAAAACCAAAAGCAATAATAGAGGCAATAAATATTAAAAAAAGTTTTGGCAATCTTCGCACATTGGAAGACATATCGCTAACCCTTGAGAAAAATCAAATAGTTACCCTGCTTGGTCCAAGCGGTTGCGGAAAGAGTACTCTTTTTGATATTATTTCCGGTCTTGAAAAACCTGATAAAGGACAGATTCTTATTGAAGGTAAAGACTATATTGGAAAAACAGGCAGAGTGAGCTATATGCACCAAAAGGATCTCCTGCTCCCATGGAACACCATATTAAATAATGTCTGCATATCCTTAATAATAAAAGGTTTTAAAAGAAGCCAGTCTTACAAAAAAGCAGCTGGATATTTCAGGCTTTTTGGGTTGGAAGGTTTTGAGAATCATTATCCAAAACAACTGTCGGGCGGAATGAAACAGAGAGCCGCTCTGCTTAGAACTTATCTTTTCGCTGACGATATTATGCTTCTGGATGAACCTTTTGGCAGCCTTGATGCCATAACAAGGAGAAAAATGCAATTCTGGCTTTTAGGGATTTTAGAAAATCTTAAATCTTCTGTGCTTTTTATAACCCATGATATAGATGAAGCAATATTTTTATCAGACAAAATTTATCTGTTGTCAAAAAGACCAGCGGTGGTTAAGGAAATATTTAATGTTAATATAAAAAAGCCTCGGGAAAATAGTACTTTAACCTCAAAAGAATTCATAAAAATTAAAGAAAAAATCCTGGATATACTGTAAAATACTACCCTGTTTATTATTAATAATATCGTAATTATCTCCTTGATGCAGATATAATTACCAATAATATAATTAATAAAACAGGAAATGATTACTACTATAATACTATTGGCACTGAGCCTTTCAATGGATTGTTTCGCAGTCTCCGTTACCGGCGGGGTTCTTGTTGCAAAACCTAAAATAAAAAATGCCCTGAAGATCGGGGTATTTTTTGGTTTTTTCCAGGCTTTAATGCCTTTAATTGGCTGGGGGCTTGGTTATGGATTTAAAAACCTTATTTCTCGATTTGATCACTGGATTGCATTTGGACTTCTTTTTGCAATTGGATTGAAAATGATTATTGAATCTTTTAAAAAAGAAGAAGATAAAAAGCAGAATAATATTTTAAATAACTACACACTCGTTCTGCTGGCAATTGCAACAAGCATTGATGCATTGATAGTAGGGGTGAGTTTTGCTTTTATTGATATCCCCGTAGCATATACAGTGTTAGTAATTGGATTTTTTGCATTTGCACTTTCGGTTACCGGCTATTTCATCGGACATAAAGCTGGAAATTTCATAAAAAGCAAGATTGAAATAGTCGGCGGTATTATTTTAATAGGTTTGGGTGCAAAAATATTGATAGAGCATTTATTATAATCTGCAAAATTGTTTTTAAGCATTTTATATTTATAAACTTATAAATACTTTTTTATATATTCTAATTTCTTTTCCGCAAACTTTATATGAGTTTCCCAGCTATGATCATAATAAGGCAGGATTTCTATATGTTTTACAGCTTTTATATGATTATAAACTGCAAAAATGGTGGAAGGTGGACAAACAACATCCTTAAGTGCAACCGAGATTACTGTTCTTGCTTTTATCCAACTTGCAAGATTTAGGTTATCAAAATAACTGAGGGTTCCGAATAATTCTTGTTCTCTGCCGGGGTATTTTTTAATTATTGCGGCAAATTCCAAATAAGTTATGTTTTTAAATTCTTCTGCCCATTCAACGGCTCTTTCAAAATGACATAAATATGGTATTTCGGCTATTACAAGTTTGGCTCTGGAATCCAGGGCTGCAACTGCCAGCGATAATCCGCCTCCCTGACTAGCACCTGTTAAACAGAGCCTTTTTAAATCAATCTCTTTTCTTGTTGAAAGAAAATCTATAGCCCGCACACAGTCCATATAAACTCCGCGGTAATAATAGTCCTTCTTACTGAAGATTCCTTTAGTCATATATCCGATCGCAGAGGGAGCCGGATATATTTTATTGTCTATACTTTCACCATTTTGACCCCTGATATCTATTGCCAAAACAGCATAACCCATGAGAACCCAATTGAGGTAAAAACTTATATTCTGTTTATTATCACCATAACCATGGAACCATAAAATTGCCGGGTAAGGTCTTTCTTTTCTGGGAAGAAGATAATAACCGCAAATCCTGGCACCGTTAAAACCATCATAAAATACCTTATTTGCCTCTATACCCTCTATAATATAATTTATTTTTTTAATTTCCTCATTAAGGGATTGATTTTTAGATATCCTTTTTGTTTCTTCCTAGAATTTGGAAAAATCATCCTTTTTTGTTTGAAGTGGTTTATATTTTTTTAATTCCTCAAGCGGCATATCAACTAACATAACAATCTCCTTCTAGTCTTTTTTAATATGATTAGGACTTAGTATAACGGTCCAAAGTTCTTGCAAGCCCTATAGTCTGTTCCCTCCGAATCCGATGTACCAAAAGCGCTCCATGCACTGGGTCTAAAAATTTTAGATTCCTCAATATTATGCATGCAAACCGGAATCCTTAAAATGGAGGCAAGGGTAATTAAATCTGCACCAATATGTCCATAGCTTACTGCCGCATGATTTGCACCCCAGTTAACCATTACCGAATATGTATCTTTAAATGCGCCTTTCCCGGTAATTTTCGGGCTGAACCACGTTGTTGGCCAAGTGGGATCGGTTCTGTCATCAAGTTTGGTATGAATTTTTTTTGGCAGATCTATGGAACATCCTTCAGCAATTTGAAGAACAGGACCTTGTCCTTTGATCAGGTTTAATCTAAACATTGTAAGAGGCATCTTACCTCTTGAAAGAAAATCAGTTGAAAATCCTCCGCCTTTAAAATATCCCAGATTTGCAGGTCTGAAAAGCGCGACATGCATCATTTTTTCTACTTCCTGATAACTGATGTTCCAGAAGGGTTTCAATGCCGGCTTGCCGCTTAAAGTCTGCTCACCGGTGCCGTCCAGCGCAGCAGATCCCGAGTTAATCAGATGTATGATTCCATTTTGAGCTTCCTTCGGCAATGACTCTCCTGTTGCCCTTTTTATTGCATCAGGGCTCCAGTAAGTTCTGACATCTGCAAATATCTGGGCCGTATTTGTCAAAAGATGCCCAAAAAGCATGGAAATAGCATTTAGGCAGTCATTTTCTGTTGCAAATATGAATGCTTCCCTTATTCCATTCCAGTCAAAAGAGCTGTTAAGAATCGTTTCGGTAAAATCCGCATTGGGAAAATGATCTGTCCATTGCCTCTGTCCCTGAAAACCTGCTGCAATAGCATTATGACCCAGAGCCTCTTCTTTAAATCCAAGACTTACCAATTTAGGATTTCCAATCATCAGATCCCTGGCTATCATGGTCATTTTTACGACAAATTCCCAATCCCTGTCTTTTTGCTCTCTGGATTTCTGCCTGTCTTTGGAATTATTATCCTGCCCTTCCCTGCAGTATTTTTTGACCCATGCAAGAGCCAGTTTATATTCTTCCCTATCATATATTTCCTCATTAATTCTTCTTATAAACTCAGACATATCAACAGATTCATATCTTAACCCCAGATAATTTTCCAGAAACCCCGGATCCACTATTGAACCTGCAATTCCCATACTGACTCCACCCATCGCCAGGTATGATTTTCCCTGCATCGTCGCCGCTGACAGACCTGCTCTGGCAAATTTTAATAATTTTTCTCCGGCATCTTCGGGAATACCCGTATCACCCGGATCCTGGACATCTTTTCCATAGATACCGAATGCTGGCATGCCTTTCTGATTATAGGCAGCAAGCACAGCGGCAAGATATACGGCGCCAGGCCGCTCTGTACCGTTAAAACCCCATATTGCTTTTGGTAAATAAGGATCCATATCCATGGTTTCCGTCCCGTAACACCAACATGGAGTTACGGTAATCGTAAGCCCGACTCCCTCCTTTTTAAACTTTTCCTGTGACATTGCCGCTTCCGCAAACCCGCCAATACAACTGTCTGCTATTACACATTCAACCGGAAGTCCGTTTGAATGTTTTAAATTCTCTTTTAAAAATTTTGCGGCATTTTTTGCCATATTCATTGTCTGGTTCTCAAGAGATTCTCTTACGCCGCCTCTTCTCCCATCAATTGTCGGACGAATTCCGATTTTTGGCATTGAGCCCACCAGGCGGTTTACAGAAGAAATCGTTTTTGGATTTTTGGAATTACTCATAAATATCCCCCCTTCGAATTCTTTTTATTTATAAGTTAGGTTAGTTTGAAGCAATATTCAAGATCTTTAATTATATTTAAAAATCTCTAATAACGGTAGTTTATTTCAAACAAATTTTTTTATGTAGTTCTTGTTTTTATATGCCTTAATCAAATTTTCCGAAATTGGATATTTCCCATACTTCCTTGCAGCTTCAAGCATTGTCTTATAGTTTTTGGATTTAACACCAGGATGAATGGAATTACTGGAAGACAGTATATAG
The DNA here is from genome assembly GCA_023379515.1 of Actinomycetota bacterium. The sequence goes on along the minus strand of JAMCQQ010000479.1, from coordinate 450 downwards.
CCACCACCTGGAGCAGCCTTGGCTATGGTCTCCTTTATAGCTTCTTCAACTTCTTCTTCGGTTCCCATTGACAGTGCCATTGTGCAATCAATATTTCCGGCCAGACAAATCCTTTCACCATACTTTTCTTTTACAGCTCCGATATCCATACCCGCTAATGGTTCCAATGGATCCAGTACATCAATTCCGGTATTGACAATATCATCGATAATTTCCCAAATATTGCCATCAGTATGTTTTATTGCAAAAGAGCCTTTTCCATGGGTAATATCTACAGCTTTTTTTAAATATGGCAAAATGAATTCCCTGAAATGTTTAGGAGACATCAAGGTGCCATTTCTGCCTGCATAATCATCCCCCAGAGCAATTACGTCAGCTCCGATTTCTATAACATTTTTAATTACTTTACTTTTGTAGGACCATATCATTTCCAGCAATTCTTTTACAAAT
>JAMCQQ010000478.1 GCA_023379515.1 Actinomycetota bacterium | reverse complement strand
TTTCTACTGTTTGTGGAGTATTGTATTGTGGAGTATTGTATTGAGGAGTAGCCCCTTTATTACTGCCACTTCCAGCCACACCGAGAATCATTATTACGAGAATGAAAATCAATACGCCAGTAATATTCTTGTCCTTCTTAAACCAATTCATCATTTATTCACCCCCTTCCCAAGAATCAATTTGAAGAAAAGCGTTTGAGCCCTGTCTATATTTACCTGTCGGAATACTTACGTTGAATTTAAAGAAACCCGAGTTATTTAGTATTTTTTCGGCCAGAACCTTATTTTCAGGCGTTTTGTTAATATAGGCGTATACACTATCATAGCTGGAAACCGAATTATCCCAGAGCTCAAGCGAATAATAACTGTTTTCATCATCGAACCCGTAATTATAATAACTACCCGTTTTTGCGTTTGCGTATAAAACGAATGATTTACCTACATAGTCCGAAGTGAACGTTTTTAGGTGTTTGATATCAGGACTATTCTGTTTCATTAAGCCGTTCTTAGACGGTTGAGAAGGTGCATTTGTTTGAGTTTTCTTATAAGAGTTATTGTAGGATGTTTTAGTAGTGTCCAGCGTGCTAGCGAGAAGGACAAAGAAGATAACCATCGTTGAAGTAAAAAATATAAATACCACCTGTCGGGTAATATTGAATGGAAGCTGAAAAACTTTAGTAAATACGGAAGGGCTTATTAAGCCTATTATTAAAAAAAGGAAAGATAGGACAAATAATGCGAAATAAATACCGTCCATAAACTATATTCCGTTACTTATTATCGTATTATAAATGATGACAAGGAGTCTGTCGATAGGCAGACTGACAGTCTCTAAGATTAGGGTAATGGGAAAACCAATTACCCACCAGTACGTACTTGAGGCATTTGGAGAGAAAATGCAAAAAGTGAGGAAATCTAAGGGTATAACTCAAGAAGAGTTAGCTAGTATGCTCTCTATGCACAGGACATATATAGGGTTGATAGAACGAGGAGAACGAAACCCAACAATAAGAACCTTGTATAAGATTGCTAAAGCTTTGAAAGTAAAAAGTGAAGAGTTGTTGCCTTTTTAATTTGAAAATTATACATCGGAGCATATTTTCGCCTCAAGTAAATTGCAGTAAGATTATATTGCTTCATAATATGCTCCGATGTATAATTTTCGAACAAAGACATATGTTATGAAAATCAAAAACTTGATAAATGAACTGAAAAAATTGTAATTATGGAAGATAGAGCAAAAAGACTAAAAAGATTTCAAAATGGAAGCCCAGTAGAGATAATAGAAACACTTCTAAACTCTCTTGCTAACTTTTTTAACATAAGGGAGCTTGATGTAGCGGCTTCTAATAATCTTTGGCTTCTTGTTATATTGGGAATACACGCTGTAGCTCTTACAATTTCTCACGGATTATTTAACAAGGACGGGCACGATGGTTTCAAGCTATTCTTGAAAAACTTTATGGATACCGACGATGATGGGTTTAATTTTTCTGAAATCTCTCTTGAAATACACACCTATAGAAATATAATTGCTCATAGGTGGCTTTCCGATTTTGGCTATGATTTCGGATTTGATTTTGAAATGGAAAAAGGTTGGGAAAAAAGAAATGACATAGTTTATTTTAATCCAAAATTGTATTACCAAGCATATGAGAACGCATTTGGAGCCGGTGGCAAGATTTGGGATTACGATAAGCTACTGACAGAAGAAGAATTAGAAAAGGCAAAAGAAAGGCTGATTGAAAAGTATAAATAATGAGTAAAAGATATCTTGAGCAATACGAGAGGACAAAAAGATGGTATGTAAGACTAAAAAATGTAACAGAGGGTAGAGAGCATAATCTACCTTCGGATTATTATCAGGACGATGTTTTAGCTTTTTTTATAAATTGCTACCATATTAAGGATTGGATAAAGAATAGCAAATCAGCAAGTTCTAAAGAGGTTGAGGACTTTGTAAGTCAGTCGGAATTTTTGAGGGTATGTGGTGATGTTTGTAATGGCTCAAAGCATTTAACTCTTACAACTCCAAAATCAAATAAAAATACAAGAGTAGGGGGAAGAAATTTTTTCCTATCATTAGGAGAGGCAATACCGGTGTTTAGTGCAAAGTATAAAATTATAAGTGGAAATAAAGAATATGATGCTTTTTCCCTTGCAACAAAATGTATGGAAGAGTGGGGTAAATTTTTGAAAAAGTATAAATTGACATAATTTTTTTATGGAATTTAAGTTTGAAAGAAAAAATCTAGTAGGAAGATTTACTTATTAAAACATCCCAATAAGTTAATTAAGGCTATTTTTGGCTTAGTTTTACACCAAAGATGTAATAATATATGCGTTTCTCCAAAAAACTTATCCTAGGCTAATTGGCGAAGCCCTTACGCCTATTTGACATTGATTTATAAGAGTGGTGAGTTATTGACAAAATAGGCTCTAACGTCATCCGTTAGGCGTTAGATTGCAATCCTAGGATTTAATTGTAATTTCTTAATTTCTTCCCACCTTTGCCGGAGTTCTCCTATATAGGCTACGTTCTCAAATGTTTTAAAAATAGGAGCGTAGTTTTCTGGTATGAAGAGTCTAGACTTAGGGAGCTGAGCTAACCCCACATATAAAACTTTCTCTCTTTTTGTAGCATTTCTATCAGCATTCCCGGTTAATTATTGTTTAATACTGTGTGGAAAAAGACACGCAGTTATCCACGCATATCATTTG
>JAMCQQ010000477.1 GCA_023379515.1 Actinomycetota bacterium | reverse complement strand
ATAAATAACCAGATAGATTTAAATTAAAAAGAATTATTGCAAAGTTGTAACAAAGAGTGGGAATTATTAATATTAAAAATAAAAAAATTAAAATTAATGTTCCCGCTCTTTAATAAAAAATATTTATAATTAATATTATACATGCGAAAATTAATAAAAAATTTAAGACAAGATGGTGCAGACTCTATATTTGTACTACCTGCAATTTTTTTCTTCGCATTAATTTTGATCTATCCGGTTATTTATACAATACGCCTGAGTTTTTATGAATGGAGTGGTTTTGGAAATCCCTGGGAAATTTTTGTTAGCTTTCAAAATTTTATCACATTATTTACACAGGACCAGTTTTTTAAACGTGCAATTATAAACACTATTTCATTTACAATTGGTGAAACAATTTTAATGATAGTTATAGGATTTTGTCTTGCATTACTGGTTGATTCACTTATAAAAGGTAAAACATTTTTCAGAACTACTATTTTCTTGCCATTAGTTCTTTCTGTTGTTCTTGTCGGTTTATTATGGGCTAATTTACTAAGCGACCCACAATATGGTCTTTTTAATAAAATACTTGGTTATATAGGTTTGTCAAATTTTCAGCAAGTGTGGCTTGGCCAATATCCATTATCTCTTATTATAATAATAATAGCAGCAGTATGGCATCAAATTGGATTCAGTATGGTTGTTTACTTGGCTGGACTGCAGGGTATCCCTGCAGAACTCACAGAAGCTGCAAGAGTGGATGGTGCTACATACTTACAGGTAGTTAGACACGTGACAATTCCTTTATTAAAGAGTACCACAGGCGTAGTTCTTGCTTTAATAATAATAAGTGGGTTGAAAGTTTATGATTATGTATTTGTTATGACGAAGGGCGGGCCAGCGCATATGACAGAAGTATTTGCAACATACCTGGTTCAAAAGGGTTTTGTCCTTAACAAGATGGGAGAAGCAAGTGCTATTGCAGTTCTTTTAATGGTTATTGCAATTATATTGGGTATATTTTTCATAAGAGTTACTAGTGGAGAAGAAAGATAAATGAATTCAAATACAAAATATTCTGTTAATATAAAACTGGTTTTAAAAAGAATCCCAAAGTGGCTCGTTCTTCTAATTGTAGCTTTGGCAACAATAATGCCTCTATATTTTATGATTTCTTTGTCATTTCAATCATATCAGCAAGCTATGAGTTCACCCTTATTCCCAAGGCATTTTACTTTATCAAATTATGTATTTGCTATAGGCAAACCAGAATTTCTAGTACTTTTTAAAAACAGTTTTATAGTAACATCAATATCTACGATTTTAGCTGTTTTTATTTCAACACTGGCTGGTTACGGATTTGGAAGGACACGATTTCCATTCAAAAATGCACTATATTTTTTGTTGATAATTGGTATTGCCATACCAGTTCAAGTAACACTAATACCAATATTTCAACTTTTAAAAACATATTACATATTAAATACATATTTAGCTTTGATACTTCCTTATATAGGTTTTGGCATACCTTTTGGAACATATATAATGACTTCTTTTTTTAAAATACTACCAAAAGAACTTGAAGAAGCAGCCCGTATAGATGGCTGTAATAGCTGGCAGATTTTTTCAAGAGTGATGCTGCCATTAACTACTCCTGCAATAGCTACAGTAACTATATTTTTATCCCTTTATTATTGGAATGAATTTGCTTTTGCTTCTGTCATAATAACCAAGCCTGAATTTCGTACATTACCACTTGGTCTCAGAGACTTATCAACGCAATGGTATATAAATTATTCACAACAGGCTGCCATGTTAACCATAGCAGCAATTCCAATTATAATAATATATTTGATATTCCAGCGTCAATTTGTCAAAGGGTTAACTGCAGGTGCAGTAAAAGGTTAATTTTAAAAAAAAGAAACATTGTTAATAAAAATTGTCAGCCAAAAATAAGGAGATTTTAGATGAATTCAAAAGAAAGAGTACAAACAGCACTAAACCATGAAGAACCAGATCATGTGCCAATAGATGCTTTTTTTACTCCTGAAATTGCTGGTATTTTAAGTAAAAAATATAATTGCTATGAAAATGAATTAAATGAATACCTTGGCCATGATGTTATCAGGTTAGCTCAGGGAATAGGCACAAGTTTTGATTCAACTCCGGAAGGTGAAACCGAATATTATGATGATTGGGGTATCAAATGGCGTGCAGTACCACATGTCTCTACTCCTGGTGTGTACACTGAGATGATAATACACCCTCTATCTGGTGATAAGGATAAATTAAATTCTTATAAAGCTCCTGATCCTGATTTACCAAAACTTGAGATAGAAGCTAAAAATATTATAGAAAAATATGGAAAAACACATGCTGTAATTGGGGTTGTAGGGAGTACTATTTTTGAGGGTTCCTGGTATTTGCGTGGTTTTGAGCAGTTTCTTCAAGATCTTATATTAGATAAAGATTATACAAATGCTTTAATGGATATAACCATGGAATATCATCTTAGTTTAATGAGAAGAATGGTTAAATTAGGATATGAATATATTCTTACTGGGGATGATGTTGGTATGCAGTCAGGAATGTTGATTTCTCCTGAAAAGTGGCGGGAATTTTTAAAACCAAGGTATGCTTATATGTTCCAGGAATTAAGAAAAATAAATCCAGGGGTTAAATTTTTATATCACTCCGATGGTTATATTGAACCTATAATTCCAGAGTTCATAGAAATAGGTCTTGATGTTCTAAATCCTATACAGCCTAAATGCATGAATCCTGCAGAAATAAAAAGAAAATATGGCAAGAAATTGAGTTTCCATGGAACTGTTGATATTCAGGAAGTATTGCCATTTGGTTCACCCCTGGACGTAATAAATGAGGTGAAAGAACGCATACGAACAGTAGCACCTGGAGGCGGTTTTATACTTTCAACCACACATTGCATACAACCACAAACACCAATGCGGAATATAGATGCATATTATTTCGCTCATAAGAAATTTGGCAATTATCCTATAAGGATTTATAGGTAGTTAAACTTTTTTATGATAGCGCACAACGTTCTGGGTACAAAATTTAAATATCGGTTCCTATTAGTTCCTGCTGAATAATTCAGCTGAAAATATATCAAATTATGAAAAGTATTAACACAACTAAATATAAAAAAGACCGTAAAATATGATTGATATAATTTCTTTAAAACCACCACATTCAAAAGGAGAACATCAGTAAGCACACATTTATAAGAGTATGGGAACAAAATGTATATTAATGAGTATATCAATAAACCTATTGACAGTATTTTTGGTATTGTATTCGACATTCAACGGTTTTGTGTAAATGATGGGCCGGGTATACGCACCACAGTTTTTTTAAAAGGATGTCCTTTAAATTGTCTATGGTGTCATAACCCAGAGTCGATTTCGATAGAACCGGAAATAATATTTTCGAATGAAAAATGCATTGGATGCGGAAGTTGTGTAGCCGTATGTGCAAATAACGCTCTGCAGATACTGGAAAGAAAGAGCATGATAAAAAGAGAAAACTGTAATAAATGCGGCCGTTGTGCTGAAATATGCAATACGGGAGCGTTGAGGATCGCGGGGAAGAAAACGAGCTTATTTGAAGTGATGGAAGAGTTGGAGAAAGACAGGCAGTATTATGAAAACTCGGGAGGTGGAATAACTATATCCGGTGGAGAACCTCTTTTACAGTGGAAGTTTACAACAGCACTACTTAAAGAATGTAAAAAAAGAGGTTTGTATACTGCAATTGAAACATGTGGTCATGCTGCGCCTGTAATTTTCAAGCAGGTGTTAGAATATGCTGACATAATTTTGTTTGATATAAAAAATATCGACCCGGAAAAACATTTTGAATTAACAGGAGCGAGAAATGAACTTATACTTGAGAATTTAAAGTCATTATCAGGAGGTAACAAACATATACAGATACAGTTACCTGTAATTCCAGGTTGTAATGACTCGGAAGAAAACATAACAGGAATATCAGAATTTCTGGTAAAATATGGTTTTAAGGATGTCATGCTTATTCCAACACCTGCTCGAAACT
>JAMCQQ010000476.1 GCA_023379515.1 Actinomycetota bacterium | reverse complement strand
TTGCAATCTTTGGTGAAATTTTCACATCATATAAAAGCCTGGCTACCAAATTTACTATGTAGTGATTAAACGGTAAACACCAATATGTCAGTTCTTCGGCAACTTCTATCTTAAAACCTGCTTTTTCTGTTTTTTTCCGAAGGTCACTTAAAAGATACAGCCTTAGATGTCCGCTCCACAAACCTGAAAAAAAACCTTTTTTGATATGAGTCTTAAATAAATGCTGTAAAAAATAATTAATGGGATCCCAAAAAAATGGATAATTAATACTGGGAACTGAAACAACCATTACTCCTCCCGGCTTAATTATCCGGAAAATTTCCTTTATAGCTAATGAATCATTTTCCAAATGCTCTAAAACTTCAGAAATAACTACTTTATCAAATGAATTATCCTTAAACGGCATTTTATGCAAGTCACCTGAGATTAATTCTATATTTTTGCCACTCAATGATGTTTTTGCTTCTGCCAAGGCCTTCACATCATAGTCAAAACCGGTTAAATTGAGCCTTACGGGTAGATTAGATAGAAGAAATAAGTAATAACCAGTACCACACCCCAAATCAATAATTTTTTCCCGTTCTTTGGGATTTAATTCTTCAATAAGCCTGCGGGCTCTTCTTTTAAGAGACATGTCTCCTACGTTAGCAAGTAATTTTTCCAGTTTAAGCTGTGTAAATTTTGATAATGCTTTCTGCATTTTTTTCAGAATATCTCCTTTCTGCAAACTGACGTGCATGTTGTGAAAGTTTCTTGATCTCTTTTTGATTATTAGAAAAATATTCAACTGCATTTTTGATATTATCTTCAGTTACATCAATCAGTTTGCCAACCGTTTCATCCATAGCCTCCGAAATCGCACCCCTCTTTGCACCAATCACTGGTGTGCCACAAGCTAGAGCCTCAATTATTACCCTACCAAAACCCTCCTCTGATGTAGATGGAACAATTAAAAAATCAGCCGCCGAATAATATATCGGTAAATCTTCCTGCGACTTTCTGCCGATAAATTTAACTTGTCCGTTTTTGGATACCCTAGAAATCTCCTCTTCCATTGGGCCAGAACCAATAATGACTAATTGTATGTTTTTATTCCAATTCTTTGCTGCATTTAGAAGCACATCCAAGCCTTTCTCTTTGATAAGTCTGCCAACAAACAATATCACAAACTTATCTTCCCACCCCAATTGTTTTTTTGCATTATCTACTCTTTTGAACTTTTCCAAATCAATCCAGTAGGTAAATATTCCCAGTTTTTCTTTGCTCAGTCCTAAAGACCTTATTTCAGAATTCGATTTCTCTGAAAGACTTAAGACAAAATCTGCATTTGATAATAGAAATTTTACAAAACTACGGTATAACCCTTTCTTGGGAAAAGTGTAATAACTGTGCAGAGAAATAATTGTCCTTAGTTTAAATATTTTTCCCCAAAAAACGGCCGATACTGATGCTACTAGACCGTGAGCATGTAAAACTTGTGGTCTAAACATTGCAATTACAAAAGGACAAACAATAAATAATCCTGACACTAAATAAATAAATTCTAAAATAGGATAGGAAACTAATTTTTCAAAAAAACCTCTTAACCAGGGAATTCTTAAAATAATCAAGTCTTTGCTTTTACTAAACATTTTCCATTCTATCTTTGTTGATAAAGGTTGATAAGCCAAAACAAAAATCTTCCAACCGCTTTTAATTAAACTGTCAAATAAATCGCTTAAGTGAGTCTCCACTCCTCCTACATTGGGAAATAAATGAACTGTAATTTGTAAAACTTTCATTTCTTAATAATTCTTCCTAAAATATAACCTGCTCCGCCTCCTAGAAGTTCTACAAGAAGCATACAAACCATAGCTACTGCCAATACAGGATGAGCTACTAATCTCTTCCAATTTTTATAAAAAAGGGGTCTTAAAAAATATATAGTTTTCGGGCCCATCAAAGGAATATTGTGTTTTTGCAAATACCGGTGGGCATTCAATCCATAATAAAATTTTTTCTTAAAAAGATTTAGGAGCGAAATATTATGTTCATGATGGTAAATTTTTACACTGCTTCTGCCAATCTTATAGCCTGACTCCCTAATTCTATCCGGAAGGTCCCAGTCCTCCGGACCAGTAATGGATTCATCATACCCCCCTGCTTTTACAAATACTTCTTTTTTGAAAAACCTTGCTGCATCTGTAACCGGATCTCCTTTGTCGCTGTAGAAAGATCTTTCGTATGCTTTAATTTTTCCCCAAAAACTTGAGGCAATTGATTCTTCCGGTATAACAACTCCACTAAAATTTCCTTCTGTTATTACTTGTACACAATTTTGGATAACACTTGGGGTAAGCTCCATATCCGCATCTAAAAAAAGCAGATATTCCCCTTTACTCTTTCCGGCACCAAAATTCCTTTGGGCAGATCTTTCCGGACCATATTGGTAAATTTTTACTTTTTTAAATTTCTGGGCAATCTTTAAAGTATCATCAGAAGAATTATTATCTACTAAAATAATTTCAATATTGGTATAAGATTGATCAATTAAACTCCTTAAAAGCCTTTCTAAAACCTCTTCTTCGTTTTTAGTGGTAATCACTGTAGATACAAGCGGTCTCTTTTTTTGCATAAGTAGTTAGGATTATAATGTCACCGTTACTTGAAGTAGCAATATGATCATAAATGATTATATGATACTACATAAATTATGCATATGAGGATTTTAAGGATATTTTCATTGCATTTGAGCCAACCGTTCAATAGGAGGCGCAAAAGACCTTCTGCTAAAGGATTTTAATCTTTGCATCGTAGTCTCTATATTTTTCAAAGCTTTTTCTATACCCTCTCTACGCATTTCCTGATATAACATAAGGTGTGCAAGTCCTGCTTCAGTAGGCGGACACATCTCTGGACCATTATAGATAATTGCTCTAGATAAATTTGGGGTAAAAGCAGAGAAAGGCACCACACCCCAAACATCCTCCTGTTTTTGTCCTTTTTTAACACTGGTTTCATACTGGATTTTTTCAACCTCAGAAAAAGTTATATTAACTGGTAAGTAGGCAACCAATTCGGGACGGGAATGCTCGCTTCCTGCATATCTTGTATCCGCTACCATGGCCAGCATAAAAAGATCGTCTGGATTAAAATGTTCTCCCGGATATAAACCTGTTTCTTCTTTAATCTCTTCTAATATAGCTTCCAGTGAATTTTGGCCTGGTTTTGGTCCACCACCCGGCGAATAAAGTCTACCTGGATAAACTGGAGTTTCTATCCCTCTTCTGGTTAATGGGATTAAACCATAAGTTCTATCATCTTTATCAGCTCCGTCATTTGTAACCATTAAAACACTTATTCCTATTCCAGCATACGGTAACGGTAAACCAGCATCTCTGAAAGCTCTTGTATATGCAGGATTATCGCAAGCTACCCATTCAGTATAATTCATGGAGTAAATTGGAACTATTGTCTGACCTTCTTCTTCATAAATACCTCGTTGAGCAAGAGTTACAGTTGTACCGGCCCACATCCTACGGATTTTGCCTGCAGATGTAAATTCGAATAAAGCCTGCTGGCCAGTGGCCTTCTCTCCTAAATCATCTAAATCTATTTTATATTCTATACTTGGATTTGCTTCTTCTAATATTGATTTTCTTTCATCCAGCTTCTGTTTCCAGATCTTTTCTCGTAGTGATCGAGCTTCATCGGGTTCTCCTAAATCTCTCGGGATTTCTTGGAATCTTACCTGTGATGCCCGTTTATTTAACCACTCCATTGTATGCCAATCCGGAGTTCGCATCTCAGTTTTAATATAACCTTTGAGCACATTCGTAACTTGCTCTCTTAATTCTGCTCCCATTTGAAGCTCGATCACTACGAGAA
>JAMCQQ010000475.1 GCA_023379515.1 Actinomycetota bacterium | reverse complement strand
ATCAATTTATTTTTTATCACGAAATTTTAGATGCCAACAAATTGAACTATCTGAAGAAAATAAAATAAATTTATGGTATCCTTCAGTTATTATGACAAAATATCATGATTTAAAATTTGCGGTGTTGGGGGCAGGACATGGCGGTAAAGCAATGGCCGCTCATCTTGCCATTAAAGGTTTTAAGGTTAATCTTTATAACAGAACTTATTCAAATATTCATCCAATACTTAAATTAAAAGGGATAGAACTTGAGGGAGAAGTGAGTGGTTTTGGAAAGATTGATGTTGTAACTGATAATATAGAGGAAGCTCTAAAAGATGCAGATATTATTATGGTTGTTGTACCCGCTTTTGCTCACGGCTCAATTGCCGAGCGTTGCGCACCCTACTTAAAAGACGGTCAGCTGGTTGTCCTAAATCCGGGAAGAACCGCAGGGGCGCTTGAATTTTTAAATGTTTTGAGGGAAAGAGGAAACTACAGTGATGTAATTATTTCTGAAGCACAAACCTTTATTTACGCCAGCAGAGGCATGGGACCGGCAACTGCAAAAATTTTCAGGATAAAACAAGCCATACCTGTTGCAGCAATTCCAGCCGTCAAGACAGACACGGCAATAGATATGCTAAACGAAGCTTATCCGGAATTCATCTCAGGCACAAGTGTCATTGAAACAAGTTTTAACAATATGGGAGCTGTTTTTCATCCTGCAATAACAATATTAAATGCGAGCCGTATTGAATCTACTCTGGGTAATTTCCAGTTTTACATAGAAGGAGTAACCCCGGCGGTAGCAAGAATACTTGAAGAAGTGGATAGGGAAAGAGTTGAAGTTGCCCATGCCTTAAAATGTAAGAACGTATTATCGGCAATGGACTGGCTTTCAATGGCTTACAATGTCATAGAAGACAGCTTGTTTGATGCCATTCACAGCAATCCTGGATATAGAGGTATAATGGCCCCTCAGACTGTCAATGTCAGATATATTACCGAAGATATACCGATGAGCCTTGTTCCCATTTCTGAATTCGGAAGAATCTTCGGTGTTGATACAACTGCAATCGATTCCCTTATTAATCTTGCCAATATTATATTAAAAACAAATTTTTGGAAAACAGGCAGAAATCTAAAAAGGCTTGGGCTTGAAGGTTTTAGCTTGGAACAGATAAGGGATGTTTTTATTGATGGCAAAATAAATAAGAAGATACTTGGCGCTGCTGTAGGAGGATGCGTTCACGTTGCCGGAATTCTGAGCTTTCTTTCAAGCGCAAATAAAATTGGATTTCAAACCAAATTTCTGGGAACCGCTGTCAACGCAGAAACTCTTCTAAAAGAAATAAACAATTTCAAACCTGATATCATAGGACTGAGCTACAGACTTTCACCTGAAAGTGCCGGCAGAATTTTCTGGCAATTAAAACAAAAACTTGACTCAAGCTTTGATAAATCTGCAAGAAAAAAAGTCCCGCTTATTCTTGGAACAACAAAACCTGTAGCGGCTGCCCTGAAAAAGACAGGACTTTATGAAATGTTTGAATATATCTTTACCGGTGGTGAAAAAGCTGCAGACATTGAAGTCTTTTTAAAGAATATCAATAAAGAAAGCAAATATTCCTGCGGAAAAAAATCTGATAGTTTAAAAATTCAGGTTGATACAAAGCATTCAGCTCCTCCTCAAAATTTACAAGACAGGATTAAATTCAAAGAACCCTTACCCCTGCTGCGGCATCATTTTGGCAGACCAGGCCTTAAAGAAACAATTGAAGGAATAAAAATAATAGCTGAAAGCGGCTTGATTGATGTTATATCAATAGGACCGGACCAAAATGCTCAGGAGTTCTTTTTTGAACCTGAAAAAATGGATAATAAAAAAGATGGGGCGGGAGGCGTTCCGCTAAGAAGCGCTGAAGACCTTAAGATACTCTATTCTGCATCAAGGATAGGGAATTATCCGCTCATGAGATGTTACAGCGGTACCAATAATATTCTGAAGTTTGCCAAAGTACTAACTAAAACGATTAATAATGCCTGGTGTGCCGTTCCACTATGCTGGTACAATGAGCTTGACGGCAGAAGCCATAGGAAACTTGAAGATTCCATTGCGGAAAATCAATCCGTGATGAAATGGCACGCAAAAAGAAATATCCCGGTCGAGGTAAATGAATCACACCAATGGAGCTTGAGATACACTTCAGACAGCGTTGCGGTTGCTACTGCTTTCCTTGCAGCATATAACGCAAAAAAAATGGGAGTTTCTACTTATGTGTCTCAATATATGTTTAATACACCTCCGGAAACCTCCTTTACAATGGATCTGGCCAAAATGCTTGCAAAAATTGAAATGATTGAAACATTACATGATAATAATTTCAAATCCATACGTCAGACAAGAACAGGCTTATATAGTATGTCAGGGACCTTTACGGAAAATAAAGGCCAGCTTGGCTCCTCTACCCTGCTCCAAATGCAGCTTGACCCTGAGATAGTTCATGTTGTTGCATTTTGTGAGTCAGAACATGCTGCCAAGCCTGATGACATAATTGAAAGTTCTGAAATAGTAAAAAAGGTAATTGAAAATTATTTAAATGGGTGTCCCGACATGAAAAATGAAAGAACTGTCAAAAAAAGAAAAGCACAGCTAATTGGTGATGCTAATCTGATTATAAATACAATTAAAGAGCTTGACTCGTTAAAAAAATATAAAGATCCGCTGGTAATGCCTGAAATCATCGGAAAAGCTATAAGGATTGGCATACTTGATGCTCCTCATTTAATTGGTTCCAACACTGCAAAAGGAAAAATGAATACAATGTTTTTCAACGGTGCATGCATGGCGACCGATGATTTTTGCAGGCCGTTAAGTGAAACTGCAAGACTGGCTGAAATATTATTTTAAGTTATTAGATTTTTAAGCTACTGGATTTTTTTATTTTTGATTGGGTATTTATTTCTATACCTCCGGTCAGTCGCAGTCCGATATTTACTACCCAGCCTATAAAAACTCCAAAAAGCCCAAATATTAATGAAAATGCCAGACCTATTAATGCAAAAAATACGAGTGTAACTATATCGCTGTTAAAATTATTGAGAAACCCTAAATTCAAGCTGCTTAAAATTACACTAAATTTAAGCTGTTCAGGGATGAATGAAAATCTCTGTTCCGTAAAATAAATTATTATTCCAATAATTAAAATTATTCCAAAAAAGATTAAATATGAAAGAAGAAAATTTTTGAACATGGATTTTAATCCAAATCTTCTCACTATAACTCTTTCATGCCCTTTTACAGTTGAATTGCTTATGGTTTTATTTTCCAAATCACTCCTGTTTATGAAGGGTGCTATATCTTCTTCCCTGTTGGAAGCTTTAACAACACGCCATTCCAGGTCAACTTTTGCATTAAATTTCTTTAGCATAATACTTTCAATTCTTTTTAATGCAACTTCTATGTTACCGATCGTTGTTCCCAGAAACAACATTAAAAAATTGCTTTCTTCAGTTTTCAGATATATATCAGTACTTCTGAGATTTTTAGTTAAAACGCTTGAAAATTCAGATAAAAAATCATCTTTATTATCAAAACCCAAAAGACTGACAAGCGCGTCGATATTTTCAATCCAAAGCCTGATCAAACAATATTTAGTTTTATCCCGCAAGCCTCTTAAATTTTCAAGGTAAAGCATTTCCTTAAATATATCGGAATAAACTTTATCACTAGTGCTGTCGGAAAGATTCTGTCCCTCGCGTAAGCTATCGTCATAGTTTTTTATTTTGATTATTTCATTCTTTTTTTCGTCATTAAAATCTGTCATTTTATTTTCCATTTTTTTCTTTTAATAATTTTTAATTTCATTTTTTATTGACCTATAACTTTTAAAACATCCATCACCCTCAGTATTGCCGGCCCGATTACTATGATCATCAGAGAAGGTAAAAGAAAAAGAATAGTTGGAAAAACAAGTTTTACAGGGGCTTTCATTCCTTTTTCTTCTGCTGCCTGTCTTCTTTTTATTCTCATTTCACCTGATTGAATTCTAAGTACTTTTCCTATTGAAATACCGAAAATATCAGCCTGTATAATCGATAATATGAAAGTATTCAAGTCAGTGACATCGGTGCGCTTTGTTAAATTACGAAGAGCATCCTTTCTTGAAAGCCCTATTTCCATTTCTTTTATAACTCTTTTAAACTCTTCGCCCAGTGTTCCTTTAATATTTTCTGCAACTTTATAAAGAGCCATATCAAAACCCAGACCAGCCTCAACACTGATTGTCAGTAAATCCAAAGCATTTGGCAGGCTTTTTCTGATTTCATCCTGTCTCTTTGTTGTCTTGCTTTTTAAATAATAATCAGGGAACAGATACGAGACTGGCACAAGTAAGAGCAGGACCATTTTTAATGTCGTTGGAACATTAAAAAAGGTTGAAATAAAAAATAACACCAGCAAAAATACAAATGGCATAAAAAATCTTATTCCCAGGAACACATCGACCATAATGATATCCTGAATTCCGGCAAATTCCAGTCTTTTGGTTACGGATTCAACCAAATTTCTTGGTAAAGCCTTTCTGAATATGGACAGGAATTTCCTGGATACAGGTAATATGATTCTTTCGACAAAAGTTTGATTAGGTCGTTCTTTTTTTGCTTTATTATCGAAAAAAGTTAATTTTTCAAGACTGGTTGCCGGTGCATTTTTTTGAAATGCCGGCATGCTGAAGAATAAAGTCATTAAAAAGACTGCCACAAAGACAGCTCCTAACATAATAAAAAATATCGGTTGCATATTTTCACCAATCCTAATACTCAATTTTTACTATTCTTAAAATCCATATAATGCCTGCTATCATTAAAACAGCAGCCAGTGCGAGCATTCCCATACCCATTTTTGTAGTAACAAGTACAGAGATATAGGATCTATTTAACATTGAAAGAGCAATTGCAATAACTATGGGTAATCCTATAAGCACATAAGCGGAGAGTTTGCCTTCTGATGTCAGAGCACTTATTTGCCTTAAAACTCTATCCCTCTCTCTTATCGTATTTGCAATGATATTCATGATTTCCGCAAGATTGCCTCCCACTTCTCTCTGTATATTTATTGCCTTTACTACCCAGCTAAAAAGCTCGCTGTTTATCCTGGTGGCCATATTTTCAAGAGCTTCTTTTTCAGGTAATCCTATCCTGATTTCACTTAAGGTTATCTTAAACTCTTCAGAGATAGGTGGTTTGGTTTCTTCAATTACCATTGCTAATGATTGGTTCAAACTGTAGCCTGCTTTTAAAGCTCCCTCGACGAGCTGCAGTGTATCGGGTAATTGTTCGTTAAACTTTTTAAGTCTTTGCCCTGTTTTAAAATTAATGAATAAAAATGGAAGAAAAATTACAATCATAACAACCATTACAATCAATGAGATATTCTTTGTTAACAGAAATGTAACAAGAGTTGATATGACTACTAGGGTCAGATGTATGAATATAAATTCAGTACCTTTTAAATTCATACCTGCACGTTTGAGTTTCTGCTCGAACAGTTCACCAAATCTTTTCCCCGAAGATATTTTAGAAATGAAACCTGAAAGTCTTGATAAGATACTTTTTTTCTTTTCTTTTTCATCAGATTCTATTTCAAGATTTTTATTCATTGCGCCATTTAAATAAAAATCAGTTTTACTTTTAAGATCTTTCTTATTCCGAACCATGATTGTTGACATCAGATATATCAACAATGTTGCACTTACAAAAACCAGCGCAAAAATTACAAATTTGAACCACCATATGCCTGCAAAAGCATAGCGCGTGTCCGCAAGCGGATCACTTATTACTTTGCTTGCCGAATATGTGTAAAATGGATTAGGGTAAGTAATTTTTACTGAATCGTTTATATCATCTTTTTTAATTGCTATTCCAATATTTATATTTTCTGTTCTGGGTTTTGTACTTTTAAAAGTAATTTTATATTGATTTCTGATTTTTTGAGATATCAGACTATAAAAACCAGCCAGATCCTGAGAATCCGCTGTAGTCAAGAGCTCTCCGTTTGTCTCTCTTGATATCCGGCTGATATCTTCAGGATCGAAATCTTTAGACAACAAAGCTATGGAATAAACAATTATATTCTTTTCTTTACTTTTCTGTACAACATCACCAATGCTCGAAAGACTTGCAGTATCCTTGCCATCCGATAATACAATTAAATATCTGTGATTTATCTCATCATAGTTATTGAATTGATCCAATCCTTTTATAATCCCATCAAAAAGCGCAGTTTCACCTGCCGCTGCAACATGTGAAATAGAATCTTTTAGTTGCTGCTTGTTTGAAGAGAAGTTTGAATAAACGATAGCCGCGTCTGAAAACCCTATAACCGCTATCCTGTCATTGCCTCCCATTTCATCGATAAAAGTAATTTTAGCATAACAGAAAATAATGAACCTGTTAAAAATTTTGATTTTGC
>JAMCQQ010000474.1 GCA_023379515.1 Actinomycetota bacterium | reverse complement strand
TGCTTCGGTTAATAGGATTTTTTGAATTTATGCCGCTAAATACATACTGAGGATAGGCTTCACATTCTGCTCCGTTCCTGTAGAGCGCCTCCAGAGCCATTCCCACAACTTCTTTTTCGGTGAGACCAGGTTTTATTTTTCCCAGAATTTCATCCAGGGCTTTCTCGCTTATTTTTGCCGCCTGTTTCATTAAAGATATTTCATTTTCACTTTTTAACCATGCGCAAATTTGAGATAATATTCTCAGCTCTGATTATTGTTCCGTCCTTGCCCAGCGCTCTTCTTACGCTATCATAGACAACCATCGGTAAAATAGTGTAATCACCCAGTCCCAGTTTTTTTACTCCCTTTCCGCCACTTATTTCATCAAATATATCTTCAAAACTTGTAAGAGGTATATCTGGATATTCCGGTTCAGCCGATTCCCTGTATTCAAGCATTTTTCTTATTTTCTTAATAGTACTTCTGCTCTTGGCATATCCTTCGGCTTCAGGACCTATTAGAAGTATTGGTTCACCTTCTTTTGGGATAATAACTCCAAGTGTCTCCCATATACTCCAGTGGTTGCTTAAATATAAAACATTACCAAAATCTATTTCGGTCGAATGTACCAGGTAAGCATCCAGGTCTCTTCTTACTAATTCATCCTGGATTTTTTTTATTCTTTCTTCTCTTTCTTTTACTGGAATTTCCGTAACCATAATGCCACCTGCTTTATTAGATTTTTATAGGATCAAAAGTACATATGCTACTCCTTTGAGTAGCTGTTCTAATATTTAAATTGCGATTCCATGAAAGTAGAAAGAGGTTCAGGACCATATTTTCTTACAATCCATCCTGTTTCTATACGTGTACCAGGAAACTTCGGATGATTGAATAATGATAGATCAACACAAAGTACCATGTTTTCCTGAATCACATCGTTACTATTTGGCCCAAAGAAGGGTATCTCATACTCACAAAGGCCGGTACTATGTAAATACGGCATTATTGAGTACTCACCAAGACCTTTGTTTTTAATAAATCCGCGAGTTATCTTATCTATGTCTTTGCCAACATTTCCGATTTTTATATTACTCTTAGTTAAGAACAAGGCTTCAGCGACAATGTTCATATAGTCCTTGAATTCATTTGTCCATTTTCCATCAACTACGTAGGTCTGTGCTGCAGTCGCATTATAACCGTTGTATCTGGGCGAAATACCAACTGTAGTTATTTCTCCAGATTCATATTTATGATTTGATGCTACTGGTACAATACCTTTTACTCTATCACCTGTTCCAATTATTGTTTGATATCCAAAGCCGTTAGCGCCCATTTTGCGGGCTGCATATTCGCCAGCTGCAGCTACTTCGTATTCTCTGATCCCTGACTTAATTAATAGCATAATAGCTTTGGTTGCCTCATCAGCTATCTTATATGCTGTTTTAATATTTTCTATTTCCCAAATTGATTTTACGGCTCGGAGCCTTTCGTATTCTGAAGTTAGATCAACTAATTCAACTTTTTGCAGCTCATCTTGAATAGATTTAATAATCCCGTACGGTGTTCCCTCTAAACCCGCAATACCAAGTTTCTTTATCTCTGATTTACCTACAAATTCTTCAAATACCTCTTTAAAGCTTGAAATATATGCACCTGGATATTCTTCTTCGGGTACCATGAAGCAACTTAAATTTCTGGTCTCAGTTATCATTGAGTCGAACTTTGCACCAGGGCCTGCCTCCGGTCCACAAAGAACACAATATTTGCCAGCTTCAGTTACTAAAACTGCCCCTTGCTCAACTGTGGGATGCCAATCCGTTAGATATCTTCCATTGTAGATAAATAATTCATTAAAATAGATGAAGACTGCTTCAACTCCTTTATCCTGAATTAGATTTACTACCTTGGCAATTCTTTTTTCAAATTCATCCTTTGGCATTGTAGCCATTTTGCTTCTCCTTGACTCTAAATTGTAAATGGTGTGACAGTATAGAAAGACATATTTGGTTGAGCTGTATCAAGACGACCAAACTGCATAACTACTTCCACATTACTGGTTGCTCTTAGGGCATATTGTGTTCTATATGGAAGCTTTACTCCTCCTATTGTCTCTGGTTTATCCATGCGAAAATTTACTACTCTGCGTGCTGGAACCTTAACCTTGATTCCGCTAATTGGTTCTCTGTCTGAAAAATAGAAATCCAAAGTAATAGTTGCATCTTTATCTGATGTGTTTAAGACCATCAGTGCTTCATGTGGGTAAAGATCGCCATCTTTTTTAGGTTCTGGTAGATCGCCATCAGCAAATAACCAAACTTTTGCTCCTTGTGGGTTATTCATTTCTGTTACCTCAAGCTTAATCCTATTTTTGTCGTTTTAATTTAGAAACTGAACCACGAACAATTAACTCGGGTTCTAAAATTTTATGAACTCTATCAGTCAATGGATTTTTTATTTTCATAAGGAGTGCTCTAGCGGCATCTTTCCCAATTTCTACTTTACTTTGTCTTATAGTAGTAAGAGGAGGGTTTAAAAATTGTGCTGTTTCTATATCGTCATAACCACATACAGAAATATCATCCGGAATTTTTTTCTTTAACTCGGTAACAGCTTTGTAAATCCCTATAGCTGAGAGATCGCTGACGCAAATTATCGAGGTAAAGTCTATTCCATTGCGTATAAGCTTTAATGTAGATTGGTAACCATCTTCAATAGAGATCCCTGCATAGACTATCAAATTATAATCCACATTTATCCCCGCTTCATTTAATGCTAAAAGATATCCTTTATAGAATTCTTCTGAGGAAACAAGACCAAGAACTCCAAAATAACCAATTCGTTTATGGCCCATTTCTATAAGGTATTTTGTGCCAATATAACCAGCATTTTTGTGATTTGTGTAACAATAATTATACTTATCTTCTATTGGGCCAGCGTCAAGAAGAAAAATTGGAATGTTATGGTCAATCAACATCTCTATAGGTTTGGCATCCTTTGTTATCGAGGTCATAATGACACCATCAACGCCTCTGGAGATCATATTGTAAATATTTCTTTTTTCCTGTTCTATATTAAGATTTGAATCAAAAACGATAATGCTGTAGCCTTTTTCCAGCAAAATTTCCTCAATACCCTTTAATATTTCTGAAATAAATGGGTTTATTAGGTTACTGAATATAACTCCTATAGTTTTTGTTATTTTTGTCCTTAAACCCTTAGCCAGAAAATTGGGATGATAATTTAATTCTTCTGCTAATTTTATAATTCTATCTTTGGTTTTTTTATTAGCTCTTGGATCATCGCGCAAAGCTCTTGAAACAGTAGATGGTGAAACACCAGCTATTTCAGCTATTTTTTCTATATTTATTTTTGTTGTTTTGGTGTCTATTTTTCCCATGTTCATAATTTTTGATTAATTTTGCACAATGTTATATAATCTTGGCAACGTTGTCAATATTTAAAGGAAGATTTTTTAAAAAAGTAACAAGGAGGAAAATATTGACTTCAAAGGAAAGAGTATTAAAAGCAATTAAACACGAAGAAGTAGACAGACTACCAATAGATCTTGATGGTTCAAGGTGCACATCTATTGCGTCTATTGCATATAGAAATCTAAGAAAATTTCTAAGATTGCCCGAAGTTGATATAAAGATTTATGACCTCATGCAGAATATTGCTATTGTTGATGATGATGTGCTGGATAAATTCGAAGTTGATACAAGACAAGTTCGTAATTTAAGACCGGCTCTAAACTTATCTATTAAGCAATGGAAAAAAATCAATATTAATGATGGTATGTTTACGGTCCCTTTTGATTTTAATCCAAAAATTGATGAAGAAGGGAATATGATTTTGGATGTAGATGGTGCTATTGCAGTTCGGCCTAAAACAGCTCTATATTTTGATTATAAGGAGTTTTCAATAAAGAAAATTGAATCTAAAAAGGATGTGGATGAAATTAATTTGCACCTGCTCGATACTGAAGAAATCAAATGGTTAGAATATGAATCTTTTCGAATACGACAGAAATATCCAGATAAAGCAATTTTAGGCGATTTTACATTTGGAGACATAATTGAACAAGGCACATTTCTATTTGGTTGGGATAAGTTTATGATATTACTTGGGTCAGAACCCAAGTTAGCTCATTATATGCTGGACAGAATTCTTGAAGCTAATTTGGAAAATCTCTGTAGATATATTAAATCAGTCGGTAACAATATAGATATACTTGTTTTTAGCGAAGATATGGGAACTCAGCAATCCTTACAGTATTCGCCCCGAATATACCGTGAGTTTTTGAAACCCAGGCAGAAAATAATGTTTGATTTTGTTAAACATAATAGTGATTATTCAGTCTTTTTACATTCATGTGGTTCGATAATAGAAATTATTCCTGATCTGATAGAAATTGGAGTTGAAATATTAAATCCAGTTCAGACAACCGCGTACGGCATGGATGCACAAAAATTAAAAAACGAGTTTGGGGAATATCTAACATTTTGGGGAGGCGGAGTTGATACACAGCACGTTCTCCCCTTAAGTGATCCCGAGGATGTAAGAAAGGATGTTCGAGAGAGAATAAAAATATTCAGTAAAGATAGTGGATATGTTTTTAACACGATCCATAATATTCAGGCAGATATAAAGCCTCAAAATATTGCCTCAGCGTTTTATGAGGCAGTAAGCTACAGAAATTAGTACGTTACCTGTTACCTTCTATCAACTGCTCTTGACAAATCGGTGATAATTAGCATACACTAACACAAAATGTTAGTATATACAAATTATTGATTTTGTTCTTTTCTTGCTACTTAGAATTTAAAAGATTTTATGTCCATGAAGTTAGAGTAACTACACAGGGAAGGAGAAGGACGAGATGATAGAATCTTTAGTGATCACGTTAAGAGAGGGTGTAGAGGCAGCCCTGGTGGTTGGCATTATCCTGGCTTATCTTAACAAGACAGGGAAAACTAGTCTAAACCGAATGGTATATCTAGGACTAGGGGCAGCCGTAATAGCCAGCATTGCCTTCGCAATGCTGTTTCAGGCACTGAAACTAAACCCTGAAAATGAATATCTGGAAGGTACCTTGCTGGGAATAGCTGGTATCCTGGTAGCTAGCCTTGTGGTGTGGATGTGGCGCGTAGCCAAATCAATTCGGGAAAATGTGGAAAGAAAACTGGACGTAATATCGAGCAGAGGAAACCTTCGGGCTCAAGGTGTGGGACTGCTTGGTTTCACCTTCCTTATGGTATTCAGGGAAGGTGCGGAGACGGTTCTTTTCTTAATGGGCGCCACCCTGGGCAGGTTCGAG
>JAMCQQ010000473.1 GCA_023379515.1 Actinomycetota bacterium | reverse complement strand
AGAGCATTATCGCATTTTCAAATCCCATCGCCCCTTCAAAGAAATCAAAAAACGGAAGCCCAAGGTCAAACTCCAGTAAAAAATCTTCTCCTACCGCCTTGTGGGCTTCCATTGCCTTGCTGAAATCGTAGTTTATGTCTTCCGATAAAAAAGTATCCGTGTATACCTTTAAGTCAGATTCATTTTTCACCGCAAAGCTCTCTACCCAGGAAGGATTTTTAGTATGGAAAATAAAGCTTCTGTCCAATACCTTTCCATTACAAATGACTTTTTGTGTGTCCCTGTATTTCTCATTCGTTATCTTACTAAACTCAGACTGTATTTTCACATGCGGGTTATGTTCGTCCGCACCTGCAATCCCCCACCCATCAGCACTGAATTTCCTGAAGGTTTCAAGCATGCCTCTCCAATGCGGGACATTCCTCTGGAATTCCATCATCGATATCCCCAGAACTTTTGCAGGATAGAAAAACCAGAACTCCGGGGCAACTGGATAATAGTCAGAATAGACTCCTTTATATGCATTAAGCATTCTTTGTTTTGGTGTATACTTGTTCATTTTTTACTCTATTCTAATTTAGTTTTTATTCAAACCCTATTTATCCTCAAATGATCTTTTATATTCCAGGTAGTACTTAAAATTATCTAACGGAACATTAACGGGTACTGTATGGTCAAGACAGGGGATAAATCTTCCCGATTTAAGAAAGAAAGGTATAACTCTGTCCAATTCTTTTTTTATTGCATTTTTGTCTTCAGTCAATACTCTTTTGTCGATGCCGCCAATAATGCCAAGCTGATTACCAAAATCCTTCCTTATCTGGGTTACATCCATTCCGGCTTGTACTTCAAATGGCATCATTGCATCCACTCCTGCTTTCAGGAATAATGGGATCAACTTGCGACAGTCTCCATCGGTATCTACCATAACTGCTTTTATTCCGCGCGATTTCGCATAGTCTATTAATTGGGCATAATAGGGTAATATGAATTCTTCAAAAAGTTTTGGGCTTATAAGAGGCCCATTTTTATAGGACATATCTTCCCAGATAAGATAATTGTCAAATTTTATGTATTCCGTCACAAGTCTTAGAATCTCTTTATTTATCTCAAACCAGTTCTGCATTATATCTTTAACCATTTCAGGTTCATCATAATATGCACAACATAAATTCTCAATTCCCATCAAGTTCCTAGGATGACCAAACCCACCACAAGCTGTAATATAGACAGGAAACTCACGCTTCATCTCATTTATATCTTCTGATATCTTTTTGATATCGCCTAGTAACCCTTCTATCCTGGAAGCATCCAGATGATCTCCTTTCACCTTTTCCCAATCTCTAAGTGATTTTACAGGAAATTCTAAAAATTGAGGCATGGATTGGTCAGGATCATCTTTCCAGATCTTTTTAGTTATTCCGTCAACATCCTTCACAATAAAATAATTTATACCTTCTTCCAAAATAACTTCTTCAAATTTCGGGAAAAATGGTGAATCACAATAACCTGATTCTATAGGTAACCTTAATAGATCATCCTGGTGGAAATATTGGTAAAACGAAATTATTTCCGTATCATCTTTTCGACTTTCCGAATATATCCATTTATCCTTTTTAGCAATTTTATAAAAATGCTCATTTTCTCTCTCTGCCGAAGATACATTCTCAGGCATACCCTCTCTTTTCCAGCGTTCTATTGTAGAAGGCCATGCTCCTATCTCATATCTAAAAAATCTGTCCACTTTGCCACCTAATAATGAGTTCAAATATCTTGTTCTTGCATTCACAATCAATAGACCTCCTGTATGTTAAATATTGCTAAATCATTATACTTATATCTAGAGGCTTCTCCATGATAATATGCTGCCCTGCCTTCAAGAAAGCTTCCGCTACCTAACAATTTAAATTTTTAAATCAGTTCAACTGTAAACAACTTTTTTTTATCAACCGTTACTTTAATAGATCCATTTTCATCAATTATCAACTCAGCTTCCCGTTCTTCTTTAAGATTGTTTCTAAATGACTTAACAAACCTAGGGCCTGGAAAATTCATTGTCAGTCTCGATTCAATCTTATGCATAGTAGGATTGAATAAGCGGATTATCAAAGACTCCCTGAATTCATTCTTTTTAATGGCACTTATTTGTAAATCAGGAGATTCTACCTTTATAAATGAATGCTCCTCTGGCAATTTACTCTTCCCTGCAATACTTGTGTAATTTGATATTGTTTCTTCTTCCAGTGAACTTTGTATGATCGCTTTCATTGGAAATTTGAATTCATATGCATTTCTCCAAGCATTTTCCCAATTGCCCCTGTGAGGGATGACGCTGTATTGGAAAGTATATTCCCCTATGCACTCAGCTTCAGGAATTAATCCTGCGTCATATGTTGAAAGATATGGACTATAAATCAGGTTGGTGCACCGAAGCAACGTAATTGCGATGCTCCTTTCCTCGTTATCTTTTACTTCATATTCATAAAGTCCCTGGTTAGCTATCATCAAGCCGTATGTTCCATTTGTTATATCAACGAATGATAACTGAGGGTGAGTGGGAGAAGGCTCCTCTTCAAAATCTTCGGGATACTTTTTAAAATCTGGTAATTTAATTTTCCTTTTTACAACATCAAAAGGCTGTTCAGCATAAGAATGTTCTGTTTTGATTCCTGTTGGGAATACAACACGCAAGCGATGATCTTTAGCTCTGTTAATAATTGAGGTCTTTATATCTACCCTTGGAACACCCCTCACCATAGTAACCAGGCTGCTTATAGAACAAGGCACCATCACTTCGCTGCGGGCTTTTCTATCACTTGTTAGGCCTTCCGGCAAATCCATATTCAATTCTATTTTAATAGTAGCTTTAAGAGAAGTGTCTTCAACGACAGAGATATTTACCGGTGTTACGAAACTGAAAATGACCTGGTCATTCATAGGTTTTTTATGTCTAAATCCATCGCCGGCTTCACCGCAATCCTCAAAATAATGCAGTGATTCATAATGGTTGTTGGATAATTTATCAATAATGTTAAAAGTACCGTTATAATTAACCTCAAGACGGATATATTCATTTTCCATTATTTTATCCGAGCTAACCAACCGTTTCGGTGAATCTGAAGGAATGGTACTATCAGTAAGCTTTAATGCTTTATAACCAATTCCTGGTACCTCATTCATCAAAATAGTCGCTTCATATCTTATAACCGGAATCAGATCCACTGCCCCCATACGAGGATTAAATTTTAAGACTTTTGTATGGGCTTCATTATGGATAACCATCGGTACAGTCTTTTCGCCGTCCATTAATATAGGATGTTTTATCATCAAAGCTTCAGGAACATCTATTACAACAGAGATTGCCTCGCTTCTGTACCAATTGAGTGGATTGAATATCACAAGTATTTTTTCTTTTTCTTCAATTAAACCATTCAGTGTTATCAGTTTACAGATTCTTTGCAGACTCTCGGATATCATATCATTGCCAAGTTCTTCAGCCCATTCAAACCTTGTTAGTATTTGATGATAGGCAGAATCAACCGAACTGCACGCCAAACTGTCGTGCGCATGATTCTCAAGTAGATATTCCCATGCCTTCCAGATCTCCGATTGAGGATACTCAAACCCTAACATCCAGGAAAAAGATAAAAAGGGCTCCATCCATTTCTCAAACATTCCTTCTATGCGGTTGTTTATAATCTTCACATTAATCCTTGTGGATTGCGAGCCCGGAAGTATACATGCCTCTGTGGAATCCCTGAGCTCTCCTGCCGCAGTTTGGTATGGGATTTCATTTTCTTCATGCTCTTGTCTTACTGCCTTGATATATTCAGAAAGTGTGCTGTGGACTGCCTTAATACCAGGTATTTTTTCATTTATTTCTTTTATTACATCAGGCAAATCATTCTGTGCAAAAGCATGATCGATACCATTCATAAGAAGCAGATTTTGATTCGTAGTTTTTCGTGATAGCACTTCCAGTATATTTTCCATTCTCTCAATAAGTCCTTTGCGGTAGATAGGAGTTGAATCAAGATGTTCCTCATACCCTTTACAGGATAGAGGTAGTGCAACTGCATTTCCATAAGTACTGCACATATAATGCACAAGACACTCTGAATCGTCAGAACCCATCCATTTGAACACGGTTTTAGAGCCAGTGGGTACACCTCGCCATACAACTGCATCTTCCATTGAAAACCCACACAATATTTGCGGTAACTGGGAAATGTGTCCAAATGCGTCAGGTAAATAACAGATTTGCATACCTCCACCGAATTTTTCACTTTCCCCGAGTCCTAAGATGAGGTTTCTTATTAATGATTCCCCGCTAACTAAAAATTCATTCGGTTGGGTGAACCAGGGACCTATTATAATTCTGCCATCTTTAACAAGTTCTATGATTTTATTTTCCATTTCCGGTCTGATTTCAAGGTAATCCTTAATTGCCAGTGTCTGTCCATCCATCATAAAGGATTTAAACTCCTGATTTTCATCAAATAATTTGATTAAATGGTCTATCAATTTAACTAATCTTCTTCGAAACAACTGAAAGCTCAAATACCATTCCCTATCCCAATGAGTATGTGATACTATATGTAACTTGAATTTTCTTTCCATGAATGGCCTCCTATTTTTTCAAATTATCATTAAACGGATTGAGACTATTTGTATACCTTAAAGATTCTTTAAATGAAATCAAATATAAATTTGAATTTCTAAGCAAATATTTATCTAAAGCGTTTATGCAGACAATCCAGCATCACTTCATAGTGAATGAGAGGAATGCCTTTAAATATTGTATTGCTTGTGCTGAATATGTAGCCTCCACCTTTGCTGCCATGATCAATGGCGTAATTGGCCGATTCCTTTATCTTGTCAATGGGCCCGTCCTGCATATAACTGCATTGCACATTTCCCATTAAAGCTATTTTTCCATATGTAAGCTTCTTAACTTCTGCAATATCCATACCTGCCATTGGGTCTATGGAATGAAGCACATGAGGCGCTATATCAATGATCTGATCCAGGATAGTCATCAAGTTTCCATCTGAATGAAGTATGACATGAATTCCTTGCTTTTTTATATACCCAACAAGCTCTTTTAAATGAGGAGTTACAAATTCGGCAAAGTCATTCGGCGATAAGAATGAGCCGGAATTAAATGCGAAATCAGAATTAATTGAGATAAAATCGCTGCCACAATCTATTAACTTTTTGGCATGCTCCAGTGAATTGTCATACATTTCTTTTGCCAATTTGTGCAACTTGCCCCTATCTTCGAGCAAATCTACAGCAAACTGCATGTAATCTTTTATCGAATCAATACAGATTACAGCGCCAAATATAAAACCACCAACAGGAATATCATCTCCAAGATATTTTTTTAGGAAAGGTATAAACTCATATCTGGCCGGATTATATATATATGTGCTCTGAATAATATCAGTGTATATTATGTTTGGCTTCCATACAATAATCGCATCCCATTCGAATTTTTCTGCAATTTTTGTATAAATTTCTGAACATCTTTCAAATAGCTTTAGCCGACTAATTCCTGTAGAATCATTTAATTCCTCATCTGTTGGGAAGCTTAATCCGAAAGCCTCCTCTTCAAGTTCAAAAATGTGCTCGAAATGCGGCGGTCTATCGGGTTCTTTGAATTGTAACGTTGTATTGAATCTTTCTTTACCTGTCATTGAATCCCCCATAAATATTTTAAATGTCATCATTATCTTTACAATTTCATTCCTGTTAGAGTTACACCTTTCACTATATGTCTTTGAGCCAAAGAAAATACTATCATTACAGGTATAACTGAAATTACTACACCTGTTACCATAAAGTCGTATCTCTGACCACTTAGTTGATAAGTGATGGAATATATACCTAAGGGAAGAGTAAACAGCTTAGCTTTAGACATTACCATAACAGGTAAAAATATCTGATTCCAAATATATAAAAAGTTAAAAATACCTACCGTTGCCATTGCTGATGAAGTGAGAGGAACTATTATTTTGGAATATATTCTGAATTCACTTGCACCATCCATTCTAGCAGCTTCTATTAAATCCATAGGTATTCCCTCTGTAAATTGACGCATTAAAAGGATGCCAAAAGGACTCACTATAAATGGAAGAATTAGCCCAAGATAATTGTTAGTAAGCCCTAATTTTGAAATAAGCAAATATATTGGCAAAACAGTTGAAACAAGTGGAATCATCAATCCTGATATACATAGAATATAAATTATACTTTTTCCTTTGAAATTATGTTTTGCAAATACATATCCTGCAATAGAACTTGTAAATACAGATAGTACAGTAGTGCTCACTGTCACTACTAAACTATTTAAAAATAATCTTATAAAACTTATTCTTTTAAAGATTTCTATATAATTTTTAAAAGTAAAATCTTGGGGAAAAATAGTTTGGGGTACTTGAACTATCTCACCTATAGATTTAAAAGAAGCCAGAAACATCCATAAAAAAGGGATCAAAAAAATTAAACATATTACAATCATTGCAATATTATTTCCAAAGCCCCATAATATTTTCTTATTAATATTAGAACTCATTTTTTAATTACCCCCACCAAATTTATTAGTATTCCCATTTCGGTTTTAAAAATCTAAGCTGTAAAATTGTCAGTATCAGTACAATAAGAAACAATATTATAGCTGTTGCAGATGCCTTATCTATCTGTGAACGTAAAACACCTTCATTATATACAAGAAGGCTCATAACATAAGTTGATGTTCCGGGTCCTCCCGCACTTGCTAGCTGAAGTGAACTACCTGTCATTACAAAAATAAAATCGAACACCTGAAAAGCATTAATTATAGTAATAATAAACATAAATAAGAATGTATGTCCAAGTAAAGGAATAGTGATATGAATTAATTTTTTAAAAGGATTTGCCCCATCTACCCTTGCTGCTTCACTAAATACATCAGGTATATTTATGAGTCCTGTATAAAAAATTAATGTGGAAAACCCAAGATACTGCCATATATCTGCAGCAATTACACAATATAAAGCCTGTTTCGGATCTGTTAAAAAACCTTGACCTGGTATTCCAAGATTTTTTAGAATCTCATTAAATAAACCGAATCTAGGCTGGTAAAGATACATGAATAAAATTCCTATGGCAGTGGCTGAACATAATATAGGTAAAAATATCAAATAAATATATAATTTTTGTAATTTTTTGACTTTTTCAAGAATTAATGAAATAAAAAAGCTGATTGCTATCGCAAACACCGTTTTTATGGCAACATACTTTAATGTATTTATCATAGAAATTTGAAAACGCTCATCTTTAGTAAATAGTTGTATATAATTTGATAACCCTACAAACACACTACCAAAAGGTTTTGAAGGAACCCATAAATGCAACGAAGCGAACGCTTCATACAATATTGGATATAATACAAAGACTGAAAACCATATTAATATTGGGGCAAGAACTAATGTCACAAAAATTTTATGTTTTTTCACTTATTAAACCTTACCTTTATAATGGTTTTGGAGGGGATTTTTATCCCCTCCAACAAGTTTTTAATAATAGAAATCAATCAAATATTCCACCAAATCCTGAATCATAATATATTGTCGTATCTCCTAGTTCTGGATATTTTGCTCTATCCTTAGCATTCTGTTCATTAAGTAACGTATCTATTTTTGCTAATCCCTCATCAACAGTAGTTTGACCACTTAGAATAGCCTGCATATTTGGCCATAAAATATCATAAACAAATATATCAGAACTCATAAAAGGACCCCAGTATCGCTCATTTCCAGCCTTAAGTGACTCGATTAATGGAGCTAAATATGCACCTTTTCCATTTAC
>JAMCQQ010000472.1 GCA_023379515.1 Actinomycetota bacterium | reverse complement strand
CAAAATTTATAAGCTTCCACCTATAGGATTGGGCAATTTTTTTGTCCTGGAACAAAGGGTAAAAAAATTTACAGATTTTTTAAACAGCAGGGATACCGATCTTTTTATCATTCAATCATTTCCTTTCTACAGTCTTATACCAAAACTTAAAAAACCAAGCCTTGTTGTGGATCACGGAATAATATCCACAGATGGCCTGCCTTTAAAAAGAAAATTATTTTTTAAATATCAGAAGATTACACAAAATCTTTCATATTTCAGAAAAGCAAAAAGAGTGGTTTGCGTTTCAGAGTATCTTCTGAATCAGCTTCCGTCATATATTCAGAAAAAGGCTGTTTTCATTTATAACGGTATAGACCATTACAGCGGCAGCAGGCTGACAAATGAAAGCACAGAAAGTTTCAGGGAAAATCTGAAACTTTCAGATGATGATGTCCTGCTTCTTTATGTAGGCAGACTTAACCTTACAAACCAGCCATACAAAGGGCTTGCTGAGCTTGTAAGCATCTATCAGAGCGCCATTCTGGAAAATCCGAAGATTAAACTTCTTGCCGTAGGTTACGGGTCAAAAAATGATGAAGAGCTGCTGAGGAACCAGGGGGTACTGTGCCTTGCAAATGTGTCCGAAACTGAAATGCCGCTTATCTATTCAGCCTGCGATATCTACACCACCTGTTCTCAATGGGAAGGATTTGACCTGCCGGTCGGAGAGGCACAATACTTTGGCAAACCCGTAATCTGTTATAACATAGGTGCCCATCCGGAAATAATGGAAAACGGCAGGACCGGTTATATCGTCACCGACAGAGTTGAATTTGAAGAGAGTGTCAAAAAACTTTCGAAAGACAGGATGCTGCGGCTGCAGATGGGTAAAAACGCCGGAGAATTTATCAAAAAGTTTTACTGGCAGAACAGTATAGATCAGTATGATGTTGAAATAAGAAAAATTTTAAACATAGAAATTGACAGGCAGCTAAAAAAGGAAGTAATCCGTACATCCGCTCCTGCTGCTCCGCAGGTGATCTCTGAATCTGAAAGCAAAGCGGCAATCGAAAGAATTGAAAAAGCTATTTACAGGAAAGTAACGGTTATTATTATTAATTATAACTCTTCTTACCCTGTACTGAAGGAATGCCTGGATTCTCTCAAGTGCCAGTCTTATGAAAATATGGAAATATTGATTTTTGACAATAATTCACATAACAATACACTTGATCTTATAAGTGAAAAATTCAGAGATATTAAAATTATAAAATCTGATAAAAATCATGGCCTCGGAGAAGCAGTCAATCTGGCATTAAAAAAAACTGACAGTGATTATGTGCTTATCTCGAACTTTGACGTTACCTATGACAAGATAGCTGTTGAAGAATTGGTTGAATCCATATCAGGACTTGAAAACAAATATATTGGTCTTGCCCCGAAAATCAAACTTCACTACCAGAATGAATATATAGAGAGCGTAGGAGTATACATAGACAATAATTTTTATCTTGGCTACAACGGTTTGGGACAGCTTGACCTGGACCAGTATAATAAACCTGAAGACGTATTCGGAGTGTCGTTTACATCTGCATTTTTAAAAAGAGATTATTTGTGCCGCAGCACCATCGGCAGTATAGACAGGCCGGTTGATCCGACTTTTTTTCTTTTTTACGAAGATATCGATTTCTGCTACAGGGCCAATATAATGGGTTATAAATTTAAATCCTGCCCCACAGCCGTATGCTTCCATAAATATGCATTCAGCTTCAGGGATGAGGCAACAGCTTTTGCTTCAAAATATTATTACCAGAAGTTAAATGTCATGAAGGTTGCTTTTAAAAATGCCGAGCTTTATAACATGAAACGTATCATAAAAAACGAGATCAATATTCAAAAGCAGAACTTAAGAGATAAAAATTTAAAAGCAACTGCAAAAAAAATACTGAGGGACTGGAGAGCAAGCCGGCATTATCTGAAAAAGCAGCGTCCTTATATCCAGATGACGCGCCAGCTTCCGGACAGTGAGATAACAAAATTCTCATGGGGAGAAAATAACTTTTTTGATGTCGTTAAAAATGAACCGGTTTATTGCATACCAAATTTGATCCTTACATATAAAAGGCTGTTTATAATCACAGGAAATCGTAAGTATGAGGAACATATCAATTACCTCGAGGCATTAAATGATACGAGGTTTAAGATCGAACCGCATTATCTGAGGCAATTTCTTCACAGCAAACTTGAATATGAACCCAAACCGATACATGAATTTATCAACAGAATCAGTTAAAAAATGCACATAGGCATAGATATCTCAACAATTTTAAATCATGGAAATGATATAGGCTCGGGCCGTTATATCTTTAATTTGCTAAAAAATCTTTTTATAATCGACAGAACCGATACTTTCATCCTTACCGGAAGATATGCTGCAGATGAATATCTGCCCCTGCTTGACGAAATAAAAAAAGATTATATACAGGCAGGCACTACCCGCAAGAACAAAGATGCAGAAAAACTTTTGAAAGATAATGCTATCAATGATGATTCCGCTCATAATGCTTTTTCCGGTGAACAGTTAAAGAATCTGCAATTTAAATTGTTTAAAACAACACCAAAGAAACTTTCAATATGGAATAAGCTGTATTTTCCGCCAATTGAAATGTTCGGATTCAAAGCAGACATTTTCCACTGTCCTGATTTTTTGATCCCTCCGACTTTCAATAAAAAAATAATACTTACGGTCAATGATCTGGCATTTGTGAGATTTCCGCATTTTAACTTTGAATGGTTTGTAAAAAAATATACAAAAGAGGTAAAAAGAAATGCGTCAGTTGCAAAAAGAATAATAGCAATATCGGAAAGTACAAAAAATGACATCGTTGAATTTTTTAACATAAATGAAAATAAAATAGATGTGACCTATCTGGCGGCTGATGAGGCTTTTAGAAAGCTCGGACCCGATGAAATTGATTATAATTTAAAGTCAAAATTTAAAATCAAAAATAAATTCATTCTTTCAGTCGGAACAATTGAGCCAAGAAAAAATTATGTAACTCTGATCAGGGCATTCAATATATTAAAAGATAATTTACCTGAATTTGAATATCAGCTTGTAATAGCGGGAAGAACCGGGTGGAAGAGCGAAGCTGCTTATGAAGAGTTCGGAAACAGCCCCTATAAGGAAGATATTATTTTTACCGGCAGGATACCAGACAAGGAACTCATTCATCTTTATAATATGGCAGAGCTCTTTGTATATCCTTCAATTTTTGAAGGTTTCGGACTCCCGGTTGTGGAAGCCATGCAGTGCGGACTGCCTGTTGCTGCATCCTGTAACTCCTCTATCCCTGAGCTGATTGATTATAAACGGACTCTTTTCAATCCTGCGGATGAACAGGATATTGCAGCTAAAATTCTTATGATTTTAAGTGACGACATCCTGAAAAAAGAACTTTCGGTAAAATCAATAAAGAATGCCGAGAGATTCAGCTGGAGAAAAACTGCAGAGAAAACACTGGAAATCTACAGAGAAGCGCAGGGTTAAAGTAAAATTATTTCTTTTATTCAAAAATTGCATTTTTTTAAAATGCCGGTGAAAGAAATGATTTTTATATTACCGCATAAAAAACTGAAGTTTTGTATTTGTTCAATTAAGTGTCAGTCAATGTTTCTATCCGAACTGATGAATTTAAATCGGCAATGCCTTCTGCCATATTTCTGTGGATGACATTGACCGTCATCATGTTTATGACCCAATCACAGTAAGTTTTCGTATCCTTATTGCCTACCGAGGGAGAGACATAATAAGTGCCGCCGATGAGATTTATCTTTTGTGTAAAGATGACCTTAAGCTCCTCTCCGGGATGATAAATACCGGTTTTAACAGAGTTAAGCCTGTTGTTGGTTCCGTATACCGTATTGTTCCTGTGGTCTGTCACTCTTATGCCGAAAATAGGATTTTCAACAGGATTATTGAATTTTATATAATATGCAATCTTTACTTCATCTCCAAAATTACAGAAATCAATTATCCTGTTGTCCTTATCAAGCAGTTCTATTTTTGTTATCTCTGCATCACCGGAACCGAACCTGTTTTCAAAGTCTCCTCCCCCGCTTATCTTTGAAAGCTTCTCGATCTCTTCGGCATCAACTACTTTTCTCTTGCTGTCTATTCATTCGTTTTTTCGATAGTGCTGCGACAGGGGATAAAGGAATTTGCAGTATTTTTATTGTGCGCGCTGCTTCCTTTCAACTTTTTTTCAAATTCGGTAAACTATGGGGCAAACAGCATA
>JAMCQQ010000471.1 GCA_023379515.1 Actinomycetota bacterium | reverse complement strand
GATTAATAGAGATTCCATTTTTAAGATATGGTATACATCAGATTTACTATGGAAAATTCGGAATAAAAATAATTTGAAAGGGAAATGCAATAAATGTGAGTTAATTCCTCGTTGTAGCGGTTGCAGGGCAATTGCTTATGCTATGACAGGTGATTATTTATCTGAGGATCCACAATGTTGGAAATAAACAAAATATTGCAATTGAAAGAAGAATATATACTATTTAAATTTGATGTTGATAATGGTAAATTTTGGTTATTCAATATTGAGAATGGAGATTCATTTAAATTAAACCAAACTTCTTATAATATGTTATCATTAATTGATGGAAAAAGAAGTATCGAAGAAATAAATAAATGTTTAATTGATAAATTTTCCAACAAAAATGGAGATTTAATTTTAAAAGATTTTAAAGAATTAATTGAAAGAATGACACAAGAAAAAATAATTGAAGAAAGGAAATGGTAATGGAATGTAAGGTAGAAGAAAAATCAAACCAAGGCACCACGTATGAAACACCTTTATTTGAAAAGGAAGATGTGCCTTCATTCCCAGAAGAAATAATTAAAGGATTGAATAATAATAAAATATGTCTTCAATGCAGCGGTTGCCATGGATGCAGATAAGGCAAGCTCAGAAATAGAAACTGCCATCCATCGTAGCGCAATCTCTCTTACTCAAATAATTAAGAACTTCCTGCAAAAAGAAATTGAACTTACCCGAATCTGTAGATTAGCAGTAATATTGAAAGAAAGTGGCGTCAATCCTAATGCTATATTTTTTGATAAAATCACTGAAAAGTGCTTAGAAATGCAAAATAATGACGGGGGATGGTCTGATGTTTCGGAAACTATGTGGTGTACTAGTCTTCTTAATTTATCAAATGAATATGCAATCCCGGTTAAAAGAGCTATAGATTGGATTTCTATGCAGAGCAAAGATGAGCAAGGTTGGGGTAACTCCATAAGGGATTATACTAGGATACCCATAACAGGTTTGCTCCTCTATCTTCTTCCTCAACTATCGTCAGACATGCATTTAAAATGGTTGGAAAATAAATGGAAAAAAGAATGGCAGTTTAAACCTTGCCTAAATTATAAAGCTGCTTTTACATTAATGGCATTCTGTAAAAACAACTATCATTCGGAAGACAATGAAATTATTTCAAAAACTGTTCACTGGTTAGCCGATCAGCAGAATGATGATGGAGGTTGGGGACCATGGAAAGATCATCCCGTTGGAAGTGACCCCTGGTGTACAGGGATTTGTTTAGTATCACTTCTTCATTATTCAGACGAATTGTCTCAGAAAATTTTGCTGAAAGGTCTGGAATGGATTAAGGAAAAACAACTTCCAAACGGACTTTGGGCTTATCATTATATTGAGGATGGAAGTAATTGGGCCCTGTATGCCCTGGCAATGGGATATAATTTCTTGTATAAAATAAAAAATGATTGAAGAATTAGAAAAGATAATTATTCAGAACATAAAAAAAATACCTCAAGTTCCATTATCGCTTTTACTCTCGGGAGGGATTGATTCTTCACTTGTCTTAGCACTTCTTCGTAAAGTATATCCTTATGTACCTATTTCTACATTTACTCTCTCTAAATCAAAAGATTACCCGGATATTGTTTTTGCCCGTGAAATTGCGAGTTTATTTGGCACAGAGCATAACGAGATAATTCTATCAGACGAAATTTATCGAAATTTTCTTAGTGAATATAATAAAGTCAAGAAATATGATTTTAAGGGTGACATAAACATATATATCCTTTGCTCTTTTGCTAAATCATATAGCACCACAATCGTTACAGGCGATGGAGGAGATGAATGTTTTGGTGGTTATTGGCTCCATGAATATCCTTTAGGACATAAGGAAACTGGAAAAATAAAATCCTTTGAAGACATACATCCAGCTCCACGTAAACACTTGGAAGAAATGATATGCATGGGTTTTAGGGATTTTCTATTCAAAGAAAAATCTCAACCAGAAGATTATGATGCGGTGTGGGAATATTTTGTAAAGTGCTTGGCACCAAGGCATCTTGACCCTTTATTTCATACTACAAATATTCTAAATGTCGAAGCCTATACCCCCCTATACTCAGAATCTCTTTTAAATTTTTTAAGGACTTTACCATATTATGAGAGGATTGGTAGAAAGATTGAAAAACAATTGGCTTCAATGTATTTACCTGACTCAATCGTGGAACGGGAAAGTATTGGGTTTGACATAGCGCTTGGTAGGATGCAATAGGAATTATTTATATCGGTAAAACTAAAAAATTACGAGGGTTTTAATTGTAGTTATTGGATGTATTATGAAAAGTAGTCTTCTTAAAATACTGGATTCAGAGTTCCCTAATAAAGTAATCTCGGCAGGTATGGACTATGATAGGCATATTCCTTCTAATCAAGGCCAAGTTGTAATTATAAAAATAATGTAAATGTTTCTGATTTATAATTAAGGAGAACCATATGAATAAAGATAAAAATGATATGCATAACCTTATTAATAAAGCAATTGATACCAGCTTTGAATTTGAGAAAAAAATGGACAGCATTGACTTTAATTCATATTTGCCAGAGGGTGAAAATACTATTGTGAAAGATACACCAGAGTATAGAAATTATAAAGATTTGGTCGATGAGGCTATAAAGTGCTGTGATAATGTTTTTACCGGACTCCATCCAGAAATACAAAAAAAGGTGGATGAGTTGGTACCAAAGATTAAAGGGAAAGAAAAGAAATATCATGATTCTATTTTAATAGATTTGAAGACAGTAGATGAGATGATGATATATCTTATCTATCAACTTTTTGAAGCTAAGAAAATGCGCCTTGAGGGACGAAAGCATATGAGACAAGAGGAAAAAAGAAAATATGTTGATTGTGCCCATATATTACATAAGACTTTCGATTACATACCCAAGGAGGAATTTTATAATACTCGAAAAGAGTGCATTCTATTTGACAATTTTAACTGGGCAAAAGTGCTTTATTATAATGAAATGTCTATTTGCTATTCAGGACTTGTAGAATCATCGATGTCGTTAGGATATGCAGAATCAGCAATATCTATTATAAAAGAAATTAAAAAAGTTAAAAATGGTGAAGATAAGAGAATATGCAAATTGGAGACCTTTGCTCTATGCAATAAGGGAGAGGCAGAGCGGAATTTGCATGATTATGATAAAGCATTGTTAACTTTTAATAAAATCATAGAGAAATGTAATGGAGACGGAAAAGAATTCCCCGATTACTATCAAGCATTATTCCGTAGTGCTTTAATTTTTAACGATCAAGGAAGAGGCAAAGAAGCTATTGACCTTTTGAAAAAAATGGAAGTGTCTAAGGAGGATACTCGTTATGGAGTACGAGATTTGGAGATAGCTTCTGCTTTTATCGATCAGAAAAATTACGAAAAATCATATGAGATTCTTGAGCCATTTACTAATGATAATAACAAAGTTAAACAGGAACATACCTTCACACAACGAAAAGCCAAAGTTTATAAGTTACGCCTTTTGATTGAATTAAAAAAGAACCAACCTGAAGATTTTGTTAAGCCTGGGAAAAAGATTATAGAAATAACTACATCAGACTATAAAAATTTTAGGCAAACAGCAAAAAAATTGTTAAATGAGTGTGTAAAAAGATGTGATGGAAATCTTTTCAAGAAAACCTGTACGTATTTAGCGGATTATTTTCATGAGGAAAGTGAAAACCACAAAAAAAATAAGAAAAAAGAATTAGAAAATAGAATAAAAGAATTAGGTTGTTATTATCTTTATCTTCAGAATAAATATATTTTAGAAAAAAATAGCACGTCGAAAAAAAAATTTAGTGTTAATAAAATTATAAATGAATGGATTTCAGTAGATCAGAATAGATTAAAAGAGTTAATTGAAAAGCACAGTGATTCAGTTGAATTTAATAAAAGTTTTGATGAAGTAGATGATGAACGTTATCTAAGAGGTTTTTTTGAAACTTATTTTAGTATCTGCGTGGAAAATGAATATAAACCAAGCATTAAAGAAAAAAAAATTATCGAAAAATTGAAAGAACGTATAATTGTTGTATATCGTGAGAAAGATAATTTAATAGAATCAGGTGAAGTGCAAGAAAAATACGATTGTTTAGAAGAGATATTAAACCCAACTAACAATAAAATTGCAAAAGATTCCGAAAAATTTATAAGTGAGTGTTTCTTCAAAATAGGACTATGTCAAGATGATAAAAAAAGTATCTTTTTGTATCCAGATAGCATATTGTCAAAGATGCAACATAATACACTTGATTTTGCAGAGAAAATCGTTGGAAAGACCAAACGTTTCCCTAAAGATGATAAATTTAAAGCTGTATTGACCATTTTAAGACGATGGAATTCATTTACACCAGCTCTTGCTTCATCGGTTAACCCCAGCAAAGGAGGAGGATATTTTCTTTATTTTCAATTTAATAATGATCCTTATGGTATTGCAATAGACCCAGGTTATGATTTTTTAGATAATTTATTTTCTCAGGGTTTTAGGATTGGTGATATTGATGCAGTTATAGTATCACATGCACATCCTGATCATGCGGATGACCTTCCTTCAATCCTATCTTTATTTCATGAGTTAAATGGCCACCTTGGAGAATATTACTATAGCAATAGGTTTAATAAGGAACAATTTAATAAGAAACACCTTAAATTAATAATATCTCAGGGAGTTTTTGATCAATATTATAAATTGATAAAACCTAGTGAAGA
The DNA here is from genome assembly GCA_023379515.1 of Actinomycetota bacterium. The sequence goes on along the minus strand of JAMCQQ010000471.1, from coordinate 1,217 downwards.
ATCACTTAAGGATATATTTGTTATTCAAGCAAATAAAAACGGTGACGATATTGTATGTGATGATTATGAATTTGATAAAAAATATTCTATAAAAATTAAAGCATTTGCGACTTCCCATAAAGATTTAAGACAATGGGAAAGCTTGGGATTCCTTATTGAAATAATAAATAATAAAATACCATTTAGACGAATCGGATACACAAGCGATGCTCATTGGAAATCGAATTTTTTCGAGAAGTTTGAAGGTTGTAATATTATATGCGCTCACCTTGGTTCAATAGTAGATATTTTGAATAAAAAGGAATTCTGTAGCTTATGTGGAGATTATGATAAATGTGAAAAACATCTAGAATGTAAAGAAAAAAGATTCGAAAATGGGAATCCTACAACAAAGAAATTAGTAAAACAAGCACAAGAACAAAATCATCTTTATCTTTCGGGTCTGACTATGTTTTTTAATGAACTTCTTGTGAATGGAGAGAAAAAGAATAATGCAATGGAATTAGCTGTAATCTCTGAATTTGGCGAAGAACTTAAAGAGGGAATACGCATGGATTTATTTCATAAGTTTGATGATTGGTTTCAAAAAAGAAGTAAGAGAAAAGCTAGGTGTTTCCCAGGTGATATTGGCCTGGAAATCGATTTATTAAACGGTAATATTCTTTGTTGCTGTTGTCAAGAATTTAAGATAAAGAATAATATATCACCAATTGCTTATGGTAAAGATGAAGCAATATTTTTTGTTTGCGATGAGTGTAAATCAGTTTTATCGACTTACCAGATAGAACAAAAATTGAAAAATTATTATGAGAATGGACGTAAATTAGAATTAGAGGATACAATGACTATAAAGGATGAAAAACTTTGAGAATATGTATAATAGGAAAATATCCTCCAATCGAAGGTGGTGTTTCTGCAAGAGTATACTGGCTTGCAAAGACACTAGGCGAAAAGGGACACGAAGTTCATATTGTTACCAATGCGCTTGAAGTCGAGAGCGACTATAAAGAAATTTTTGATTTAAATGATCCTGAACTTATTCCAAATAATGTCTATTTACACAGTACTAGCGTAGATACAAATCCCTGGCATATACCTTTCGATTGGAGGATATTTTCCTATTATACATATTCTCAAAGTTTTTCATCCTTTATAGTCATTGTATCCTCTAATTCTAATTTACGTCCATTCTCATAATAATTTTTCAATTTTTGTTC
>JAMCQQ010000470.1 GCA_023379515.1 Actinomycetota bacterium | reverse complement strand
GTCAAGCAGGTGCTTGATATAGCCCTTGAAACTTCAGTATTATGTAATAATTCTCAACTTCGATATTCTGATGGTAACTGGAATATACTTGGTGATCCAACAGAAGGAGCCTTAATTGTAGCAGCTACTAAAGCTGGTAAAGATGTTGATAAATTAAGGGACGAAATACCCCGAATTTATGAAAACTTCTTCAGTTCTAATAGAAAAATGATGAGTGTTGTTTGTAAGAACGGCAGTGAAGAAATTGCTTATGTGAAGGGAGCACCTATAGAGATACTTGAAAGATGCATGAATATAATTGATGTCAATATAAGTGAAAGACCAAGACCTATAAGTGAAGAAGATAAGCAAAAAATAATAAGAGCCAATGATGATTTTGCATTGTCAGCACTTCGGGTTATTGCTCTTGCAGTTAGAAAAGTTAATACGGCAGAGATTGATTTTAAGCTTGAAGAAGGTAGAAAAACTGCCAACATTTTTATTCCATCAAACATTAGATTTGATTATAAGGAAATCGAAAAAAACCTTACATTTATCGGTCTTGCAGCTATGCAGGATCCTCCAAGACCTGAGGTTGAAATGGCAGTCAAAACATGTAAGAAAGCCGGAATAAAAGTAATCATGATTACAGGTGATTATGGCCTTACCGCTGAATCAATAGCTAGGAGGATAGGGTTGACAAATAGCAGAGATGCTAAAATAATTACAGGAACTGATCTTGAAAAAATAAGTGAGGAACAGTTTAAGGAAATATTAAAATTAGAGGAAATAATCTTTGCCAGGGTAACTCCTGAACATAAGCTTAAAATTGCACAAACTTTAAAATCCATGGATGAAATTGTTGCCATGACAGGTGATGGTGTAAATGATGCCCCAGCTCTTAAAGCTGCAGATGTTGGTATTGCAATGGGTATCAGTGGAACTGATGTTGCCAGGGAATCTGCTGATATGATTCTTACCGATGATAATTTTGCATCTATAATAAATGCAATTGAAGAAGGAAGATCAATATTTGACAATATCAGGCACTTTATTACTTATTTTCAGACTTCAAATGTAGCTGAAATGATTCCTTTTTTACTTATGGTATTTCTTAATATTCCGCTTCCACTTACATTGCTTCAGATTTTGACAATCGATCTTGTTACCGATCAGATTCCAGCTCTTGCTCTGGGAATTGAGAAGCCTGAGCCTGGAATAATGGAAAGACAGCCAAGATCTCGTAAAGAATCTCTTGTGAACTGGAAGATGATAGTTAAAGCATATTTATTCCTTGGGCCACTTGCAGCTGCGATAGGTATATTTGGATTTTTCTTTAAATATCATGAATTAGGCTGGCATTTCGGGATGGGTTTAAGAATAATTGGTAGTGATGATCCAGCTTCATTTGCTTATCTTACTGCAACTACAATGACTCTTACGGGCATTGTAATGGCACAGATTGGCAATGCTTTTGCATGCAAAACAAATAAAGAGTCAGTATTTAAAGTTGGATTTTTTTCCAATAAACTCCTTGTATGGAGCATATTAATAATGATAACCTTGCAGGCAGCAATAGTATATATTCCATTCCTAAATAAGATATTGCAAACAGCTCCTATTAGCATCAAAGACTGGCTGGTGCTTGCCACATTTATACCGTTATTGTTTTTTGCTGATGAAATAAGAAAATTGATTATAAGAACAGTAATTAAAAGAAGAGGACAAAAGCAGAAAAACATGTTAGAAACAGCTATTTAGTTTATAATTATGTAAACAATTTTATTTCACAATGGAGTGATAATATGCATAAGATGAAAATAATAATAGGAGGATTTGGCAGGGTTGGTAAAAACCTAGCTTATAAGCTTGAAAGTGAAGAGCATGAAGTTAGTGTAATAGATAAAGACCCATCCTCTTTTAATGATATAAAGTCTAATTTTAAAGGAAATTGCTTTGTTGGAATAGTGTTTGATAAAGATATACTTGAAAAAGCCGGAATTAAAGATGCAGATGCCTTTGTAGCAGTTACAAGCGGAGATAACAGTAATATTGTTAGTGCAAGAATTGCAAGAGATTATTATAAAGTTCCAAAAGTGTTTGCACATATTTATGATCCCAGAAGGGCTGAAATATATCAGAATTTTGGAATACCAACCATAGCAACTGTATCATGGGCAAGTTCGCGCTTGATAGATTTAATTATTCATCCTGAGCTTCATGTTGAATATTTTTTTGGTAATGGTGAAGTAGTGATGGTTGAAGTAAATGTTCCTCCTGCCTTTGAAAATAAAACAATAAGAGAAATTGAAGTATCAGGGGAGATAAGAGTGGTTTCCATTGTAAGAGGACATAGTGCAATAATACCTGCACCTACAACATTGATACAAAAAAACGATAGGCTTTTTATTTCTACTATTCAGGATAGTTTGTCAAAGCTGGAAAGAATTTTTTGGATTAAATAATCTGGGGAGGTTATGATAATGAATATCTTAATAGTTGGGGGTGGAAAATCAGGAAGCTATGTAGCGGAAAAATTAAAGGAAAATAATAAAGTTACAATAATTGAGTCAAGAAAAGAACAGGTCGAGATTTTAAAAGAGCAGCTTGTGGGAATAAATATAATTAAAGGTGATGGATGCGAGCCTTTTATTCTTGAAAAAGCGGGTATTAGCCAGATGGATATAGTTGCAGCTCTTACAGGAGATGATGAGGATAATTTGGTAATTTCGTTTCTGGCAAAATTCCAAAACAATATACCACTCGTATTTGCAAGAATAAATAACCCTAAAAATGAATGGCTTTTTAAGAGCAATTGGGGAGTAGATGTTGCAATATCAGCTTCAGTTGTAATAACTAATTTAATGCAGGAAAGAATTGGTTTTAAAGAACTTATTACTCTGTTAAGACTTCAAAAAGAAAATTTCGCAGTTTTGGAAGTTATATTACCTGTTGATGCAAAGTCAGTTGGAAAAACAATATCTGAAATTAATTTTCCTGAGAATTCCAGAGTAACAGCAATTATTTCTGGCATGAAAGTAGTGATACCTTCTGGAAATACTGTTTTAAAGGAAGGCGATAAATTAATTATATTTTCAGAGGATACAAAGCGCGAAGATTTATTAAAAGTACTCGGTCTATAAATTATAATATTTTCTAATAATAATTTATACTATCTAAGCTTGGTATTTACGGTTAGACAATAACTTCCAGGCAAAATATTTAAATTATATTTAATCTTTTAGAGGTAGTTATTTTCAATATTTAAAAACTTTGAAAAAAATAAATCAAGGCAT
>JAMCQQ010000469.1 GCA_023379515.1 Actinomycetota bacterium | reverse complement strand
GCCTTCCTGTGATTATAGCTACCTTAATCCCTGCCTTTTCGAGCATCTTTATACCGTGTCCGTCCCTTACATGGAATGCCTTAAACTCATTTCCTTCGTTGTCAAGAATAATGCTTCCATCCGTTAAAACTCCATCCACATCGAGGATGAGAAGTTTTATGTTTTTGGCTATGGACTCAATCTGTTTTTTCGTTTTTTTCATTGCTCACTGTAGTTTAACTAATTGTTGTTTGTGTTTCCAGCTTTTCCACTCCTTTAAAACCATCTCCAGTCTTGGTTTAAGCCAATTAGAGATATCTTCTCTGGTTGGTTTTTGGGCTGACACATTAGCCATAAAAACAGGATATTTGAGTTTATTAATGTCAATTTCGGTTCCTTCTCTATTATTAACGGATTTAACCTTCTTAGCATATATAATAGACATTTTTACAGGGGTTATCTGACTGCCTTTTGCTCTCGCCTTTACAGTTTTGCCTCGCTTAAAAATACCTCTCGGAAGACTCACTATTGCAAGAATCTTGCAATGTTTAGATACATGTTTTCTTAAAAACTCATACTGAGAGTTTGAAAAGAATCCTTCAGGCAAAAGCAGACAAATTTTGCCACCAATCTTACACGATTTAACTGCCTGCTGAATAGAGAAATTGTACTCAGAAAATATATCATCTCTGCCGTCTCGATTTAGGTCTCTTTCAAGATTTTCTAATACTTCATTAATATCCTTTCTTTTATATTTAACACTGCCTGCTGGATTGCCAACAATTAAATCCCAATTATTACCCCAATCTAATAATCCATTACCAAGCTTTATGGGAATTTTATCTATCTCTTTTCCCTTTTTGCAGAAATATAAAGATAGATATGTCTGAGCTATTATGAATGGGAGTTCATCTATCTCTATCCCCAGCATATTTTTTAATTGCATCCTATTTGCCGCTGCAACTGCAAGAAATCCACCACTGCCGCATTCAAAATCAAGCACTTTCCAATTCTTATTTATCTTGCCGATAATATCAAACATAAATTCAATGACACACTGCTCTGTGAGGTACTGATTAAGTTCTGTTCCTTGAAATGCCCTCAGAATAAAACTTCTAAATTCCGTAGCAATTTCAGGACCTAATGATTTTATTAAGTCAAAACGCTTATGAATATCCTTAATATACTCTTGTTTTAAGGGTTTGCTGTTAAATTTATTGAAAGGAGGGTGGTCAATATAAGTTTTCTGATATCTGAGATAATTTAATATATGTAAGGCAATATTTTTTATAATTATAGGAGAGATTATTTTATCTTTTGATATGTTATAAGCATCTGCAAGCGGATATAGAAAATCATTCCTGAAAGATTCAGCATCAAGAACTTTTGCTTTATACCCCTCGATAAGTCCATATTTCTCAAGAAGCTCTTCAAAGGTTATGATGTCAATAGGCTTTGCAGTTTGCTCAATTTGATTTTTAACTATTTTGAAAATATTTTTGTAGAATTTTATCTCTCTCCCAACTGTTGTGGCAATATACTCTGGAGCACGACCAGAAGGAGCATATGTTTTATTATCTCTTGGGAAGTTTTTGATATAATTTTGTGCTTCTTTTAAAGCAGATTCGTGAGATTTATGTTTCCGCTTTGCCTCAATGAGTAAAAGCGGTTCTCCAGAATGATAATAGACAATATCCATTGTAGAACCGCTTCTGCCGCCACTTGGACGATAGATAGGAACATCATTTATCTTAACCCTCTCATGGTCTCCAGCTTTTGGATAACCAAATTTTGTAAAAATAGGGATTATGTCATGAACAATATAGGAAGTCTCCGATCTCTCTGGCATTAAATTATATCCTTCCTTTTGCCGCTTACTACTGCCTCGGTCTTTGAAATCAGGTCCTTCAGCATCGCCTCTGCAATCTCAATATTCTTTATGAATTTTGCCTCATTGCCTTCTGCCTTGGCTTTCATGGCTTTATCATGATATGGAGACATTTTTTTGTATTCAGTCTCGACGTGAGATTGGATAATATCAGGGATTAAAGCTATCTTAATTTCGCCAATTTCAGAAGTGCTAATTTTGGCGGATTGAATCCCATGGTATATTTTTTCGATTTGAGATTGCCCAAATAAAGTTAATAGAAAAACATATAAGTAATAGTTATTCACTTTTGGCTCTCTGATAATGAATAAATCTCCAACACAGGATTTTTTCGATACTTTATCTACGAAACCAATTCGACCAATAGCACCGACCCCAGAGCCAGCGAAAAGAATATCTCCGACTTGAAGCTGTGACCGTTTCAACCTTTGAAATGCATTATCAGAACAATAGTTGATATCTGCATGATTTAATCCTGTAAATAATAAATCTTTTAATGTTCGATATTCGCATGAGTATTTTTTGCCTGTATGTTCTCCTTTGCTTGCTCTGACATGGTCAGGTGCAATAATTGGACTTCTAAGCAACTCTCTTATTGGAACAACCTTATAGTCTCTGTTTATCTGAGAAAGTATTTGGTCGTATATTGGTTCCCA
>JAMCQQ010000468.1 GCA_023379515.1 Actinomycetota bacterium | reverse complement strand
AGGTTTGAAGGCTTAAGCGGGCATGGTTCCTCCTCCGGGAGGGGAGCTGAGCCTGAAACTGAGCTGGCTTTTACCCGCCGGGGAAAAACCTGCGTGTTTTTGAAATACCCATCATGGCTCTTAAGATTTTCCTTTATTGCTATCACGAAATTTTAGATGCTAACTTAATAATTATGTAATTATTCCCAATGTGTAACTATGGTATAATTACATAATTATATCCTGAACATCTATTTTAGTTTTTCAAGATTTAAAAGGAATTCTTTTACTTTTATTCCGCCCCCAAAATTTCCAATCGAACTGTCACTTTTAATGATTCTATGGCAAGGCACCGCAAGCATTACAGGGTTATTTCCAAGGGCTGTGCCGGCAGCTCTCCAGGCAAGAGGAAATCCGGATTTTTCTGCAAGTTCCTTATAGCTTAATGTTTTACCATAAGGAATTAAAACGGCAGTATCCCAGATCTTTTTTTCAAAATCTGAACCAAAAAGAAAATAGGTATCAAGCTTAATATTCTTTACCCTGCCTGACAGGTAACCCAAAACATGTTTCTCAATCTCTGCAGATTTTTTTTCCTGAAAGGAAAATAAACCTTCCCCTCCGGAATTTTCTTTAAGTTTTTCGATATAGTTTTCAAACAAATCTTTCTTATTTCCAAGGTAGGAAACTTTGACTTGAGTGCCGTCTTCATTGCTTGCCTCTTTACTTTTTTCTTGTTTAATCCATAAATAATAGATTGTACCAATCACTGATGAGAAACTGGCCCTGTAAATCGTTAAATTTTCTGAATTTATTTTCACAAAATTTAAACCTTAAACTATTTGTTTAACCTTATAAAAAAATCAATTGACCTGTCATAAGTTCTCTCATCTTTTGAACTGAAGTAGCAGGCTGGCAGCTCTCCCATATTTTTATGATAGGATATACATTCACAGCAAGTGCCTTTCCTTGCACATGGTTCATAAGTACAATTACATTTTTTCAAATTTGTTTCTTTTTTGCATTCCATTTAAAATTCTCTTTCTATTATATAATTAATTAAATTATATAAAAGCAGCAGGCAACTGTTTGGCCATATCTGCGGGTTCCAAACCATTTTTTAAGGCTAAAAACTGCAATCGCATGTTTAAATTTTATCAGTTATTTCTGAAATATCACTAATGATTATTGCGCCATTTTCAAGGATTTTTCTATATAATTTTTCACCCTTACCGCCAGTATGATCCCTGTCTTTTATTCTTTTACCTTCAATAATAATAACTTTCTTCCCTAGCTCCCGTGCCTCTTTAACAGACACCAGGTTGGAAAAATTTCCATGCCCAAATTCAATTTCAGGCAAAATCACAACATCGCTTGATTTTATAAATTCCAGATTTTTTTTCTGGGAATAAAGACTGATGGGAGAAAAAGGAGCTTCGCTGACATAAGGAATACCAAGCATTTCGGCAGTATCAAGATCTGTATCAAAATTATTTACCACACCACAGGTAACGTTATACCCTCTGCCATATAAAAGATTAATAATCGGAGAAGCTGCTCCCCCGCCTCCGATTACATGAACCTTTATATTCCTTGCATCGGCGGATACTTCAGGAACAGGGTTGAAAGTGGGGCTTATATAAAGCTTTCCCGTAAATGGATTTTTACTCACATAAACGTCACTGTTAAATACTTTTTTTATATTTTCTTTAGTGATCGTATCTTTTATTTCTCCATAACTAAAAATCATGCCATTTTTCAATAGAATGGCTTTTTTGCTGTAATTTGCTGCAAGGTTAATATCATGGAAAACTCCGATTATAGTCTTCCCTTCATCAATGTTGAGACGGTAAAAAAGGTCCATTATTTCAATCTGAAAATTAATATCCAGGTGTGATGTCGGCTCATCCAGTAATATTATTGGCGTATCCTGCGCCAAGGCCTGGGCTATTACAACCCTTTGTTTCTCTCCGCCGGATAATTCATTAAACCTTTTTTTATAGAGTGAAAGAGTTTTTGTTTTTTCCATCACTTTTTCAACAATATCAAAATCCTGTTTCTTTTCATTGCCAAACCGTGATACATAAGGAAATCTTCCCATCAGGACCAGCTCACCAACAAGAAAATTAAATCCCGCATCGGAATATTGGGGTACGACTGCAATTATTTTCGCTATTTCTTTTGAATTAATATTTTGTATACTTCTGCCCTTTACTGTTATTTCACCCTTATAATTCTTAAGAACTTTGCTTATCAGATTAATAAGAGTACTCTTACCAGAGCCGTTAGGCCCAAGTACTGACAGGAAACTTCCCTGTTCGACATCAAAATTAATATTGTCAAGCACTTTGGATCCATTATAAGCAAAGCTTAAGTTTTTAATTGTAAGAATTTTCTCTTTCATCAGTTAAAAAATTTCTCTTTTTGACCTTAATAACAGATAAATGAAAAACGGAACTCCAATTATAGATGTTACTATCCCGACAGGTATCTCGCGCGGGGAAAGAATTGTCCTGGCAATAGTATCGGAAAATAAAAGAATAATTCCGCCGGCAACCGCAGAAGTTGGATAAAGCACCTTATGATCCGGACCTACGATAAGTCTCATTATATGGGGAGTTATAAGACCTACAAAACCAATTATACCGCTGACCGATACTGCTGCAGCTGCAATCAGCGAAGCGAGAACCAGAAGGATTTTTTTTACCTTTTCAGTTTCAACCCCAAGCTGTGATGCTCTTTCGTCACTTAATGATATTAGATTCAGGTCCTTCATAAAAAAACTGCTTACTGCAAGCAAAACAATTATTATCGGGGCTATGGTAAAAAACTGCATCCATGTAGCAGATGTAAACCCTCCCATTAACCAAAAAATTACTTTCGCAAGATCGGATGTGCGAAATATTAAAATAAAAGAATTAATAGAACTGAACAGTGCGCTTATTGCCACTCCTGAGAGCAACAGCGTGACTACCGAAACCTTGCTTTTTATCCTGGAAATATTATAGACAAAAAAAGTTACTGCTATTGCTCCGCCAAAGGCAAAAAGGCTTGCTGTCGAAAGATTTAGGAATTTTATTCCTGATACTATCAGGAGTCCTATAGTTGCGCCAAGTGACGCTCCGCTCGATACTCCTATTATGAAAGGGTCCGCCATCGGATTTCTAAAAATTCCCTGAAAAATAACTCCTGCACTTGCAAGTCCTATCCCGACAAAAATAGAAAGGAATATCCTGGGCAATCTAATCTGAGTTATTATTTTCAGGCTTTGTGGATTTATGCTGTGCTGGTCAATAAAATAATTAATACCCGGAATATATTTTGCAATTATTACAGCAGTTTCCCTTAAAGATAAATTTGCTGAACCCAGAGAAGCAGCTAAAATTATGAAAAGCGCCAGCAAAATAAATAATGGTATCAAATATTTCGATGTTCTTTTCCCCAGGCTGTCTATTTTCATTTATATTATAAAAACCTTATTGACAGATAATTTAATATGATAAAAACAATTTCTGTAATGATGCTGATGCCGCCCAATATATCTCCGTTTATCCCACCGATCCTTCCTGTAAAAAACTTACCGGTTATAATTATAAAGACAAATGTCAAAAGAATAACAAGTGCAGATTTTACCGCTATCAGGATTATCATCATGAGACCAGCATATTGAGACCCGGCTATAACTGCACCAAAGTTTTTGGAAAATAAAATTATTCCATTGAGGGCTGCGCCGGTATCACTGGAGTTTAACGAGCCGAGTGAGAGAGCCAGCTTTGAAAGAAGGAAAATATTAAGCACGGCAAATATTATAGAAAGATATATCGAAGATACTTTAAATAATCCGGTATTTTTTTCGTTCATAAAAGCAGATGACAGGCTCTTTCCTGGTTGGATAGGCTTATATTCTCCAAATAAGTAAAGCATGCTGAGCCTGCCAAAACAAGGCGTAAAAACTGCTATAAGCAAAAATGCAAGCAGTCCAGAAATGTTAAGACCTGAAATACCTGTGAGCCAGTTTTCCGGTAGCCAATTGACTGCCGGCTGAGCTGCTATTGTCTGTCCTGCACTTGCAGCCAATTTTTGAACAGGAGAAATAAGCATTACAGCCAGAAAATAATAAAAGCCGATTTTTAATATTACCGTAAAAATTAGTATCAGGATCCCAAATACCCCGGTATCTCCTTTTTTCATAATCTCAAGAATGCGGGCTTTGTCCTTTTCTCCTGAAAATCTGCCGTCAAACATATCTGCAATACCATCCATATGCAGTCCGCCTGTAATGATTATCTCAAGGCCGACTAATAATATTACCACTAATATAAGCGGAAAAATAAAACTTGCTGCGGTAAAAAACATGCAGGAAATCAATCCAACAATCAAACCAACCAATGGAAAGTATGGAAGAGTCCTGGAAAATTCCCCATCCTTAAGATAAAACCTTTGAGGAATTTTTATAATTGTCAAAAAACCGAGTGCATTTAAAAATTTCATATCAGTTTGCCCTAAATATATTATATTCTACTTCAGTCTTTGTTTGAGCCCTGCCATAAAAAAATAAACTTCATCCGAAGCAGCAGCCATTTTCTTATTTACAACTCCCATTAAATCCCTGAATATCCTGCCAAATGGATATGACGGAACGATCCCGAGCCCGACTTCATTTGACACAATAATTGAATTAAAACCGGCAGATTTCAACCGTTTTAAAAAATTATCAAAAAAAGAAGTAATTTCATTTTCAATAATCTTTTCAAGTTTATTATCAATTAATTCCAGGTTTTCAATTTTGTATTTATAGGCCAATCTGAAAAGCAAATTAGTTATGCAATCCACAATCAGTACCTCACTGCCCGATGCGTTTATTTTTTCTACTATGCCACCCATTAGTGGAAGATCTATGTTTTCACTTTCAATTTCAAAAGTGTGCCAGTTTAAGGGCCGTCTTTTCCTGTGCTGCTGCACCCGTTTTTCCATTTCTTCATCTGTTATAATCGCTGTTGCAAGATAAGCAACTTTTTTGGAAAATAAAATTATTCC
>JAMCQQ010000467.1 GCA_023379515.1 Actinomycetota bacterium | reverse complement strand
AAATTCAAACTGTTAAAATGTGGATACAGGGTTACCTTTTAACTACCCACTATTTTCAACAAAACCAGGGAAAACCACATGGTTGTATACACCATTAATTACTTATATTTACACATAAAACCTTGCTGTATTTCTTCTTGCAAATGAAGTCTAAATTTTATGCAACACTACTGATTGCAGATAAAGCTGATAAATCTAGCGAATTGATAGATATATTAAATGAAATTAATAAAATTTGCTTTAAAAGTGTGCAATTTCAATGGGGTGACCAGACAAAGAAGCTGGCATTGATAGAATTATTAAAAAATAAAAACGTAAAATTGAAAATACCCTGCTTACTTGCTTATACAGAAAATATATATTCGGATGAAAAAGAATTGAGCATTAAAATAAATAAGTGTGTTGTTGATATGGTCAATACGTTTGATCAAACTGATTTTAACATAATTAATGAATTGGAATACGAATTAGTATTTTGTATTTTTCCGCTATCAGATGTAAAAGAATTACGCAAGAAAATAGTTGAGTTCAAGAAGGCAGGAGTTTGAATAAAGTGAAATACTTATATAAGCTTGTTGATGAAATAAATACTTATAATGGGTCATTAGAAGCAGCTAATAGGCTGAGAGATTTGATTTGCTTTATTTCAGACAATGAAAAGTATAGAAGTGATATATTATATAGAACCGCTTTGTTTGATGCCGCTCAAAAAATGAGAACGTTTGGATATATCAAAGGTGATAATAAAATTGATCTTGATGAAATATCAAAAGAAGGCTTATATGATATAAAGCATCAAACAATACAAAACTTTTATGCTTCAAAAGTGTATCGTAACAACTTATTAGATAAAAGACAAAAAGAAATAATAGATGAATATATGTCTTTAAAGAAAAGGAGACTGATAATAAGTGCACCAACATCATTTGGCAAGACATTCTTATTGAGAGAAATTATTTATTTAAACGAGCAGCGTTATAATAATATATTACTGGTTTTCCCGACAGTGGCGTTATTAAATGAAAATACTGCCAACATGAAAAGATTCATTACAGATTTAGATTTAAATTATAGCATTGTAAATAATGTTTATTCAAAAGTTGATATTACGTCCCGTAATATTTATATACTAACACCAGAGAGAACCCTTAAGCTTTTATCGGATCATGAAGCACTTAATATAGATTTTTTCTTTTTTGATGAAGTTTATAAGATTGATGAGGATTTTAGTAAAGATGAAGATAGTATGATAGATTCATCGGAAAATAAAAATACTGTACAAGATAAGGGAAATCGAGCAAAGGCATTTAGGGTAACATTATACATCCTATCAAAGATGGTTAAGGAGTATTATATTGCAGGGCCGTATTTGAATTTGACCAGTGTCAAAAGCGGTTTTCAAAAATATTTGATGTATAATGATATAACAGTAAAGCAAATAGATTTTGAACCTACAATTAGAATAGAAATAGATGCGTGGAATAAAAAGATTATAGAACATCACCCTCTAGTGGGCGATAATGAACTGGGTTTCTACGATAAAGGCAATATGGGAACAAAAGATAAAATTTGCAGAATAGCCTCTTACTTAGAGCGGAATAACCTTGGACAAGCAATTTTCTACTGTGCGAATCCATCCTACTCAATGCAGTATGCAAAAAGCATCATTGATTTTCTGCCGGTCAATAAGAAAGTCATTCAAAGACACGGTAGTTTTATCGAACACTTAAAAAAGCGTTATGGTGTGAATCACAGATTTAAAGGCAAAGTTATCAACACATCTGATTATTGGAGCCTTATTCAAATACTAACCGCTGGATATGGTGTTCATCACGGAAAGTTCCCCAAATATATTCAAAAAGAAGTTCTAAAAATGTTTGACGCAGGAGATATTGATTATCTTTTTTGTACTTCAACAATTATCGAAGGTGTAAACACAAATGCGAAAAATGTAGTTATTATAAACAACAGTGTTGGTAGCAATCCTATGACTCCTTTTGCGTTAAAAAATATCAAAGGGCGAGCTGGGAGATATTATCATCATTTTGTTGGTAGAATTTTTTATATTGACAAGAAGCAAAGGCAAGTTGAACAACAAGAAGATTTAATGCTTAATTTCTCAATATACGATGATATACCGATACTTAACGTTGATTTAGATAATGCTGTTGCTGATGATTTAGCCGAGTCGAATAAAAGAATTAAGTTAGTACGAGAAAGCAAATTTAACAAAACAAAGCTTTCAGATAAAGTATTTATAAAGAACCGCTTATTTCAAAGAGACATACAAGAAAAATACTTGGACTTTTTTTTAAAAGAGCAAAATTTCACTCTCTTTAAAGGATTAATTGGAAATACATACAACATACATAGTTTTCTGCAAAATAAAATGATGAACACGATCCTTGATTCTGTCGCGCAAGTAGGAATAATTGATGACAGAGTCAAAGGGCTTTACCATGCTGTAGTATCGAAATACAGTATTGAAAAATTCAAAGGTTTGATGGAATACCAATTAGGGAGCGGTTTGAGCGAACCTGAAAAAGAAATTGATAAAATGTATTTGAAAGTGTTTGGTCAAATAAAGAACATTATTGAGTATGAAGTTCCAAAGTTGTTATGCCTTTTTGAAGCCATCTATCAGCAAGCTGGAAGAATTAAGGGATATAATATGGATGACTTTAATTTATCGGCAATTATAAGATTCTTTGAGTTAGGTGTAACTACTGCTTTGGGTATATACCTTGTAGAGTTTGGCTACCCCATTGATGCAATAAGACTGATTGAAGATAAGTTTTCTACTTTAAGCACTATGGATCTAAATGATAGCTTAAGATTCATTAGAAAGAATATAAATTATGCTAGGAGCTTTCTTGATAACTATGAGATGGAATTGTTATATAGTGCAATAGAAGGTTAAATAAAACCGCCATAGTATCGATTATGTATTGAGGCAA
>JAMCQQ010000466.1 GCA_023379515.1 Actinomycetota bacterium | reverse complement strand
TACTATTCTCTATTTATTCTTCGTACCAAATTTTTATAACTGCAGGACATTTTAATAACGATAATTCTTTAACTTTATTGTCAAAGGCATTTTTAACTAAGCACATCGCGCTTCCAATCAATTCAGAACTTCCGTTAGGAGATATTTCGGATTATTACCATAATTTTTATTTATATTTTGGACCGCTTCCATCTATTCTACTAATGCCTTTGACAATAAAGTTAAAGAATTATCGTTATTAAAATGTCCTGCAGTTATAAAAATTTGGTACGAAGAATAAATAGAGAATAGTAATAAAAGTATAAAAAGAATAAATCTTTTGTTTTTAATAAGCTTATGAATAAACATTCTAAATAATTATAGCATTGTTTATTTTGTTGAAGCCAATGGATTTATTTGATATCATATGCTTACTTTCCAAACATTAAAGATTAAAAGGGGGAGGTGAGCACGTTGGCAGATAAAGATTTAGTCGGTAAAGTAATTCATTATTACGATAAAATTGGTGTTGCCGTTATAAAGCTTGAAAAAGCTTTAAAAGTAGGTGATAGCGTTAAATTTGTTCATGGTGAAGATGAATTCACCCAAGTCTTAGAATCAATGCAGCTTGATCACGCTCAAGTTGAAAGCGGAAAAAAAGGGCAGGAAGTCGCGGTAAAAGTAGATAAAGAAACAAAATCAGGAACGCTAGTTTATCTGGTATAAACATTGCCGAGTCGTCCCTGCCTGCCCCGTTAAATCATTGCGGGATCGTCTAATGGTAGGACATGGGACTTTGGATCCCAGTATCATGGTTCGAATCCATGTCCCGCAGCATTTAACCTCAATTTCAAGCCGCTTAAGAAGAAGGATGCACCCTATTTTATACCCTATAGTTTGATTTATGTTAAAAATTGATATATAATTCTCAAGTATGAACCAGGAGAATGAACATAGGCATAATTCCGGAGCAATTAAAGCATATACAGCTTCCGTTGATATAGTGTCTGGTCTTGATCTTAATAAAACGTATCAAGAATTACGAAAATCAAAATTACCAATAATATATACATACGACAGTAATCCCCAAAATAATGGCTATATTTTACAACATGAAGATAGCGAACAATCCTCATTATCGATTTCTCTAGACCATAAAGAGGTAGTTATAAGATCTCCAAGAATTAAATTAAGACAGGGTGAGGTTCTTTTTTCTGCAGCTTATCCTTTAGTTGAATCGCAATTGCAGAATGAAGGCTATCTGACTTGTCATGCAGCTTGCGTTGTTTTAGAAGATAAGGGAATTTTATTACTTGGTCCAAATGGTTCTGGAAAAACTTCTGTTGTACTTGAGCTTTGTAAAAAATATGAAGCCAAATTATCTGGAAATAATCAATGTATAATTGGTATGGATAATTCACTTCGAGTTGCTGACGGTACAAAACCAATTACGCTTCGTTATTCATCCGTCAATCAAGATCATCCTGAATATGTAGGCTTATTCGAAAAAGATGATAAGGATCCCTGGAGAAAAAAGATTTCAGTCAACCCAGAAGAAATAGGGATTAGCACACATAGAGGGCCTGTAAATATATCAAGTGCATACCTACTTCATGTAGATAATACCTTAACCGATCTTTATAAGGATAAAGCAAATGCTTTGGATGATAAGCTATATCTTTATGATAATTTTTCAAGAATAATTAGACTTACAGGTATGACCCCACTTTTGGGAGATACTTATGATTTTTCTTCGTATTTTCCATCGCTTGATACGCCAGAATTATATAAAAATAGAATAGCCGTAATAGGTCATCTACAAGATAAGCTTGATATGGAAAGACTAACAGGACCTTTAGATAGGGTTGTCGGATACATAACAGAAAAGACAAAGGGGGTATAAAAATAATGTATGATATCGTAATCGGTATTCCTTCACGAAACGAAGCGGACTCAATTAAATTTGTTACAGAAACAATAGACAAAGGACTTATTAAGTATTTCTCTAAATATAAAGCAATTATTGTAAACGCTGATAATAATAGTAAAGATAATACCAAAGAAGTATTTTTATCTTCAAAAACAAAGTCTGATAAAAAATATATACGAACTACTTTAAGCGGAAAAGGAAGAAACGTATTAGCAATAATAAAGTATGCATCAAAAGTAAACGCAAAATCAATTGCATTATTTGATGCAGATGTAAAAACCACAAGTCAAGAATGGATAAAATTATTACTAGAACCAGTATTAATTTATAATGTTGACTTGGTTACGCCTTTATATAGGAGAAATAGGATGGAAGGTAATACAACAAATCATTTAATGTATCCTTATCTTTATGCAATCTACAATCAAAAAATTCAGCAACCAATAGGGGGAGAATTTGCTTTATCAAGAAAACTTTATAAAAAGGTACTAAATAACAAAAAATGGGAAAGTACTTATTTATATGGAATTGATATCATGTTAACCGCATTAGCGTTAAAAAATAAAATGTTGATCAAGCAACAATTTTTAGGTCGTAAGATGCATAAACCTTCTTTTCCGAAGCAAAGATTAATTTCAAGCACAGAGCTTGACACTCTTTTTCATATTTTCTTAGAGAGCATAAATATAGCACTG
>JAMCQQ010000465.1 GCA_023379515.1 Actinomycetota bacterium | reverse complement strand
ATATGGAAAAGCACTCGGTTTCAAAACTGGTAGGTTCTCCTCCGGGCTATGTTGGTTATGATGAAGGAGGACAGCTGACAGAAAAAATAAAACGAAGGCCTTATAGCGTCATACTTCTTGATGAAATAGAAAAGGCCCATCCGGATGTTTTCAATATACTTCTGCAAATTTTTGAGGATGGCCATCTGACTGATTCACAGGGGCGAAGGGTAGACTTTAAGAATACCGTTATTATAATGACTTCAAATCTTGGCGCCAGAGAAATACATAAAAACAATCCTATGGGTTTTAGAAAAGCTGAAGACGAAGACCTTTCGTACGGTGATATAAAAAATAAGGTAATGAGCGAGCTTAAAAAAGCTTTCAGACCTGAATTTTTAAACAGGCTGGATGAGGTTATAGTTTTCCATAAATTAACGAAATCAGAAATTTATCAAATCATAGATTTGATGATATTCAGGATCCAGAAGCAGCTGGAGCTTCAAGGCATAACGATTGAGATGAAAGATGATGCAAAAGAATTATTACTGGCAAAAGGTTATGATTCGGCAATGGGCGCAAGGCCCATGAGGAGAAGCATTCAATCTTTGATAGAGGATCCGATTTCGGAAAGAATTATCAGCGGGGAAATAAAGGTAGGAGATAATATAGAAGTTACCAATGAAAATGATGAAATGTGCTTTAAAATTATAAAAATAACACCAAGTGTTTTAAAGGTCTGATTTCTTTAATATCTTATGAAAGAGAAAGAAGAAGAATTATTATTAAATAGTCTTAAAAGGATTGCTCCGGGTACCGATCTCAGGGCGGGAATCGAATATATTTTACAAGGCAAAACAGGCGCACTTATTGTTGTCGGAGATTCGGAGCAGGTTCTTAAACTTGTAGACGGAGGGTTTTACATAGGATGTAATTTTACTCCGGCAAAATTCTATGAACTTGCAAAAATGGATGGAGCAATTATATTAAGTAATGATGCAAGCAGAATTTTATATGCTAATACACATCTTTTTCCAAATCCCCAAATTAAAACTTCTGAAACAGGTACAAGACACAGGACCGCAGAAAGAGTTGGAAAACAAACAAAAGTGCTGGTTATTTCAATATCACAAAAAAGAGGTGTTGTTGCGATTTTTATAGATACGATCAAATATGTACTGGAAGAACCCAGGGTTGTACTGTCAAAAGCAAACCAGGCACTTCAGACTTTAAGCAAGTATAAGGAAAGTCTCGACTATTTGTTGGTTAATCTTACCATAAGAGAGCTGGAAGATATGGTTACTTTATATGATGTTGCAAGTGTCCTTCAGAGAGCCAGTATAGTCGGCAAGACCGAGAAAGAAGTTCGAAAATATAGTTATGAGCTTGGTACTGACGGAAGGTTGCTTAACATGCAGGTTCAGGAACTTATGGTAAATGTTGCAGATGAAAGCCTTAAAATTATAGAAGATTACAAAAATGTCGGTGATAAAATTAAATCGGTTGAATTAAAAGATAAAATCAGTTCGCTTAATACGGATGCACTTCTGGATTTATCCAGCACAGCAAAAATCCTTGGTTATAAAGTTGAGGAAAATCTTAAGGAATTCAGTGTCCATCCCAAAGGCATAAGAATTATTACAGAAATTAGCAGGTTTCCGGAAGCACTGCTAAAAAGCTTACTTGAAAAATTTGGTAATTTGAAAAATATATTGGATTGCAGCGCTGATGAACTAGCGGATGTTCCCGGTATGGGCAAGACAAAGGCGGGACTTCTTTTTGATAAGCTTAAGAAATTTTCTGAATATTATTTATATAATGAACCTTACAATCATAAGGGAGAAATAGTCCCAAAAATAAGATTTTAAAGATAAAATAAATGATTGCAGCAATAATCACAGCAGCCGGAAAAGGCACAAGGCTGAAAAGCAATATCAGCAAGCAGTTTATGAATATTTACGGCAAGCCGATACTCGCACATTCTATAAATATCTTCCAAAATTCATCAAAAATTCAAGAAATTTATGTAGCAGTTCCAAAAGAATACATGGACTTTTGCAGAGAGTCTATAATTGAAAAATACTCTTTTACAAAAGTTAAAGAGCTGGTGTGTGGCGGAAATACAAGACAGGAATCCGTATTTAACGCGCTGCAGAGAGTATCTTCAAACTGTAGAATCGTTTCAATACATGATGGTGTAAGACCATTGGTTACAACATCTGAAGTTAATATGCTTATAAGCAGCCTTGTCAGACTTAATAAAAAAGACCCTCAACTAAAAGGCATAATTATGGCTGCTCCTGCATATGAAACAGTAAAAAAAATGGGCGAGGATAATCTTATTGATACTACAATTTCAAGAAACCAGGTTTGTTTTGCACAAACACCCCAGACCTTCTTTTTTAATTCTATCCTCGAAGCACATAAAAAGGCCCTGGAAGATCATTTTACAGGAACAGACGACGCAGGATTATTTGAAAGACTTGGTTGGAAGGTAAAAGTAGTTTTGGGCCGTCATGAAAATATTAAAATCACAACTCCGCTGGACTTGTTCCTGGCTGAGCTTATAATTAGTAAAAATAACAAGTAAAAGAAGGGATAAATATAAAAATATGAGAGCAGGAATTGGCTTTGATGTCCATCAATTTGAAACAGGCAGAAGGCTGGTATTAGGCGGAGTCGAGATTGAATATAAAAAAGGTCTTAAGGGCCATTCTGACGCAGATGTTCTTATCCATGCAATTATGGATGCTATGCTTGGTGCTGCCGGCTTGAGGGACATAGGAGTATATTTCCCGGATAATGATATCAAATATAAAAATATATCAAGTCTGCTTCTTTTGAAAGAAGTTAAAAAGATAATAAAAGATAAGGGATTTGAAATAATAAATATAGACAGTACGCTTATACTTGAAAAGCCAAAAGTTTCTGCTTATATACCCGCAATGATAAAGAAATTATCGGATACTCTGGAGATGAATCCTGATCGCATAGGCCTAAAAGCTACCACAACCGAGGGACTTGGGTTTTGTGGCAGGGAAGAAGGTATAGCAGTCCAGAGTATTGCTCTCCTGGAATAGAAAAAGATGATTAAGGAAAATATAAAACCTCGTTTCAGATTTGCACCATCAGACATTGAATTATTTAAATTTGTTAAATAAATCATAGTAAAAAATTACAAGAAACTTTAAAATTAAGTTATAGATTCTAAATTTTAATTAATTAGCTTTATTATCGAAAATTATTATTTAAAAAAATTTAACCGGATCAGTTGATCCAAGTCATAATTTATTTTTTAACTTGATATCATTATCCGGGAAAT
>JAMCQQ010000464.1 GCA_023379515.1 Actinomycetota bacterium | reverse complement strand
CATGCATCCAAACTAATACTCTTTATTTTACCAATCGGTGCAATAACTTTAATACTTCCTCCTTTAGTATATTCAAGTTTACGATTCGCAACTAATACAACCATTCCATGAGGTGTTTCTTTAACTGTTCTAAATTCTAATGAGTTTCCTGTTCTAGGATGATTCTCCAATATATCTTCTGTTAAAATATGGAATGCTGCTCTTACCTGTTGTGTGCTATATGGACCAACTTTAGATAAATCCGATGATACTGTTAATGAATCTTCATTGGTATCAACGACTGTTTGCAGAACTGTGCGAGCTGTTGGTAAATCTATTGGTTCCTTAGCAGGTAATGCTGGTTCTCTTTTAGGTAAATATGTTTTGTTTTTCTTTACTAAACCTTCTCCTTGTTCTGCCCAATCCATAACATTATTTTAACATAGAATAGAAATGTCTATATATGCACAATGTATTACTCCTGATAACTTATATTTCTACGAATTTTGCCGGGGCGGCGGGAGAGGAAATTTGTATACATACTATGCTCTCTTTGGTTTGGTAATTCAAAACGATCAAACATTTTATTCTCATTTATAGTATAATTACGATAATGCATAAAATTTTTTATGCGAGTGGATTTTTATATCATTCATCTACAGAACAAATTCTCTTGCAACAATATACCTCCTCTTCCCTGAAATCTCCATGGTTTTTATTCAGCGGGTTATATACAGAAAAAGAAGAACCCTGTGACATATTCAGAAATATAATTTACAATCTATTATATATAAAGATTAAGACTGTACATCCTGTATATTCATATCTCAATGAAAATATAAATACAAATCAATTCATTGTTTACTCCAAGCTAAAAACTCTTAAGAATTTCTATACAAGAGAAAAACTAACCTTTGCCTGGTTTACCTTTAAAGAGGTAGCAAGGCTGCACATTACGGAGCAGACAAAACACGACATTTGTATTGGGCAACGGGTCATTGATGCTGCGGGTAGAAAAAGTCGGGGGGAACAGACATTCCAATAATAACTAAGATTACAATTTACTTGAAACGGCATCTTCCAAAATTTTATGGAAATTAGAAAATTGCTTTTCTGCTGTAAAGTTATTTTTTACAGTTTTTATACCAGCTTTTTTAAAAGACTCCCGTGTAATTTTGTCATTTAAAAGTTTTTCTATTCGCTGTGCCAGAATACTTGCGTCATCCGGTTGAACTAAATAACCATTGTAAGTATCACTGATTATTTCCGGTATTCCACCAACTTTTGTTCCGATAACGGGTATGCCACAACTCATTGCTTCAATAAAAACCTGTCCGAAGGTTTCATTTTCGGATGGTAAGACAAATACATCAGATTCCCGATAAACTCCTCGCATATCATCAAGCTTAAAAGTTCTAACAACAGTCTGTTTTTCAATACCATGTAATTTTATATAGCCTAAAAGCATTTCATAAGCACCGGTAAATTCATTTTTCAGATTTTCAGTCGCGCTCCCCACAGCAATTAGCAAATAAAGGTTGGAGTATCGGGAAGAAAGTTTAGAAAAGGCCTTAATTAAATTCACAAGTCCCTTCTCCTGAAGTATATTTTTTGATCCACGTATAATACGGGTTGCTGTTAATATAATCCTGGAACTTTCGTTTATTACCAGTTGTTTTTTGAACGATCTACATAAACTGTCATTATTATTAAATTGAATTGTATTTACTCCCAGATAATGTGTCGACAAATCATCTACGTCTGTTCCTTTTTGAAAACAATCTCCCGCAACACTTTTACTTACACAACTTATTTTGCTCCACATAAGTTGACTAATAAGTTCTATTTGTAAATCTGATATCGCAAAGGAGTGGAGCCTTAATACAACGGGAATTTTGTGTGATGTGGCAATCATATTTATTAATAAACTGTATACAGCGGGTGGCCCAAACATAATATTTTCAGCACAAATAACGTCTATTTTCTTTTCTTTTATAATATTTTCGAGAAGTTTTCCAAATTCCTGTGCTTTCACTGATATTTCTTTCTTGTGACGGGCAGCATTTCTAGGAATTGAGAAATTATTGTCAAAAAAAATTGTTACGCTACCTGTTTTTTTGATCCTGCTTTTATCACTGGTTGGTAATATAAGAAAAACTCCATATTCCGACTTATCACGATAGTAATTTATCAGATTAATAATGTATCTTTCAATTCCACCAACGCTTTCATATGGAGAATTAGGGCTTATAAATAAGATGTTCATATTAGTCTACAAAAGTTAAAGCTACTCCCCGTTTACCAGCACGTCCGGTTCTGCCTATTCTATGAATGTAATCATCAAAAGATTCAGGAGCATCGTAATTAATTACATGGGTTACATTTTCAATATCAAGTCCGCGCGATACAACATCTGTAGCCAGTAATATCTGGACATCACTATCTTTAAATTGCTGCAAAGCCCGTTGTCTTTGATTTTGACTTTTATTCCCATGAATTGCGGTTGCATGGAATCCACGATTAATTAATTCATTGGTTAATTTTTGTATTCCCCATTTAGTTCTTCCAAAAATAAGCACTTTATCAAATCCTGTCTGGATTAAAAGATCGTGAAGTATATCTATTTTTGACTTTTCTCCGTTCAATCGAATTATGTCCTGATCAATATTAGATGCAGTATCATGCTGCTTTACAGAAACTGTTATGGGATTTGTTACGAAACTGCGCAATATCTCTTGTGTTTTATTATCAACCGTGGCAGAAAAGAATAATGACTGACGTATTTTAGGCAAAAGTGAAATGATATATTTGATGTCTTTTATAAATCCAATATCAACCATTCTGTCTACTTCATCAAGAATAACATTTTGAAAAAGCATCAAATTTAAATTTTTTCGACCTATTAAGTCCTTTAATCTTCCCGGAGTGCCAATGACAAAATGGGGGTTATGACGCAATTCATGGGAATAAAAGTCAAAATCAAAGACAACGGGCTTTGCAGCAATTTAAAGATAGTGATGTCCAGATATTACTGGCTACAGATGTTGTATCGCGCGGACT
>JAMCQQ010000463.1 GCA_023379515.1 Actinomycetota bacterium | reverse complement strand
GATCTGGAGAAAAAGAAAAACAACAGGAAGCAGCAGTATATCAATCATCAACGTTAATACAAATGAGAGCGCAAGCATCTCAAGGATGTGAGAGGAACGGAAACGCAGGACCTCGCCCCAGACAAGCCCTGGCAGGTAAAAATTACAAGGCTTCCGAAAACAATCCTTACAGCAGATTCTGTTTCAAGAGGAGGGGAACCTGAGATGAACCAGAGAAAACCAATAGATATCAAAACTGCATATGCAGCGATAAATATCTTAAAGGAAGGGTTTCTTCTCAGATTACCGGCAATCAAGTCCATTTTTATAGTCTGACCTTGTAAATCGAATACGAATCTTTATCATATACTTTTTCAAGGTGCCCTCTCAGTGATGAAAATACCTTATCAAGGTGTGAATACCATTCCGGCGTTACAAAGATGTATTCAATATTAAATGTTCTTGTCATATTTAGCGTAACTTCGGGGGAATCAAAGGTGTTATAAATAGGCTGGTATTTGGTCATAACATCGTCAAAGAGGTATATCAGCGTAAATTGATACTGTATTATCTTATGTTCTTTAAGTGCTGCTTCATTTTTCCTCATCAGATAGTCATGCCTGAAGCTATCATCCTGTGCCATGGCAATTGATGATTTATTAAAACGCATCCTGTAAAGTGTTTCCAGAAATTCGTTTTCGTACGTTGTGGTATAAGCTCCGCTGCAATATACATACTGGTTCGTCATTACGGGAATGTTCAACAAAGTCTCAACCCCTGGCTTGAAAGGGGCGGCAAAAACCCTGCCCTCAGGGATATCATTCCGCATAAATTTTACCACATCCAGAGGGATATCTTTAAACACACTCTGACTGTACCAGTCTTCCCAATTTGCAACAGAAATGGTTTTCTTTGAGTTCATATAAGCATCTATGAAAGGGGAAAGCCCTAAACCGCTGCTTGCTGCCTTTTTCTCGAAATTGGGAATGAGTTCTATTCCAAAGAGTGATGTCCTTGTAAAGGCAACACCAATCAGGAATACTATCAGGAATGGCAATAGTATATAATTTTTTTTCTCCAACAGGCTTGATTCATTAAATGTGCATCTTTCAGTATGTTTCCTAAATATCTTTGAGATCGCATACGTCCCTATAAATATCCAGATATAAAAAAAACCGGCGCGCCTGTTACCTTTGGATTGTTGCCTTGCCACTGTGGAAACCGGATTAACGCTTGAATTATAAATGAGAATGCTACAATGGAAATTACAAATAAACCTTTAAGATATACCGGATATCTGCTAATAAACACGAGAATACTCCACAGTGACAAGGCAACAATTATATAAGAAAAAGGGAACAATCCAAAGGTAACAGGCGCGCCGAACAATATCTGTGAGTAAGTAAACTTAATTGTTAAAATGGATAGTATTGGGATTGTAGGTATAAGGGTTGTTACAAGAACCGAAGAGGAGAGAATCAAAAAACCGGTATGTTTTCTGAAATAGAACAGAAAAGGCAGAAGGAAGACAGGGAATAAATAGTAAGGGTTATGATACAGCATGCTGTATGAAGCTAATAACTGTATATCGCCTTCAAGAGGGGGATAAATGAGACTCAAAGGGTTGTAATAATTTATCAGACCGTGCAGTTTTTCATTTACATATACATTGAGATTTTTATTGTATTCTAAAATCCGTGAGTCTAGATAATAAGTCTGGATTATCTTTACCGCAATTCCAATAAGGACGCTCCAGCCTACTACAGCAATGCCTCTTAAAATAAGTTTGCTGTCCCTTTCAAAGATGAAAAATCCTACGAGTATGGAGGTATAAAGAAAAAGCAGGACTACAAGCTCGCGAAGATGAATGAAGAAAAGACTTGCGGTTGAAACCATAGAAATAAATATAAAAGGCCACCCCTCTTTCAGGCCTCTGATAAAGAACAGTAAACTGACCGGCAATATGACGCATATGGACAAATCCTGGTAATTAGAAAACGGGAAGAACTGGCCAAAGGAGCCCGAGGAATAATTATAACCCCAGCCGCTTATGAGGACTGAAAAAATTAAAAGGATAAGGATCCATGGCAGTTCATATATCTTTGGGAAAAGAACACGGGTGATGGAATAGGCAGTGGTAATGGAAATCAGGCTGAAGATAAACCTTATCTTGCAGTAAATCTGTATCACCTCAAGGCCTGATACATAACTTAAAAGCGCAAGGATGTATGAGTATATAGAAATAAAATATGGATATGTCTCGCCCGGCTTGTAGAGTAAGTTGTTAATTGTAAGATTTGGCAACCGTAAGATCTTCTGAGCTATTGTTAAGACATTTTTGTCTTCAACCCCCCCGAGAGGAGGCATTTCAATCCTGTATCCCATAACGATAATCGCAGTCAGAGACAGCAACGCAGGAACAGCAAGAACAAGTTCCGCCCTCTCCTTTATGCCGAGTATTCTCTCAGAGAAAAAAGAATCCACCCTGGATGCCCAGCCAGTATTGCCGACATTTTTTTTGCGGATACCGCCCAAAGATTTGCTTTTCTTATTTTTCTTGGCAGGTTTGGCATGAGTGGTGGGATGGCTTTTATTTTCTGTCGGCATCGAGGGCACATTTGTTTTCCTGAAAATAAGGACGGCTGCAAGAAGAGATATGGTAACCAGCATAAAAAAAGAGATTTTTATACTGGCATGCAATATGAATGATGCTATTGCGATTATTGAGATTATTGCCAGACTTGAACCAAAGGAATAGGCAATGGTTTCAAGCAGATTAAACCTCTTATCCCTGAATAAGACAAGGGTTAATAAGAAACCAGGCAGAAAGAGGATTATGAACACTGCAGATATATATTTTACCGGGAACATATTGAGAATTCAGAGAGCCGCCTTAATTTGTTTGTTGCTAAAATATTTTAGTGCTCTTCTCAAAACTATACCTAATAACAGGCTGAAAGCAATATAATAAAAAGGTAAAATATTAGTATTATACAAACAGCCGCCGCTGTTTATCAGTGAATTTACTAAAATATAATATAGCGCTACATGAAAAATAAAAATATTCTTAATTGGTGATTTAACTGCACTGATAAGAACTCCTATCATGCATAGTATAGCAAAGAAAAAGTTTGGTTTTTCTCCGCGTATCTTTTCATAATAAGACGTTTCAACCGAGCCAAGAATCTTGAATTTTGTAGGATTAAAGGATTGCCCGCATTTGAATTCTTCCCATGAAGATTTAAAAAAAGACAGGGGATGTTTTGCAAGAAGACTTAGACCTTTCCTTGTAGATGACTGTTCTATATTTGAAAGTTTATCCGGAGCGCCTCCCCTGTTTATGTAATCATTTATATTGGTTTGTATGAAGGTATTTATATTCACTTTTCTGTAAAAATCCCAGTAATCATATCCCTGAGAGACAGCTTCTGACGCCAAAGCCTTATATGAAATTATAAAACCTGCCCTTCCCCCAGGCGAAAGCGTATTGAATTTATAATAATTCCTTAACAGCCATGGACTATACAGGGTTACAATCCCCAAAATCAAAAGTGTTAAATAAATAAATCTCTCCTTGTTGCTTTTTACTTTTTTCATAA
Source organism: Actinomycetota bacterium (assembly GCA_023379515.1). Next base: position 839 of record JAMCQQ010000463.1, on the reverse strand, counting down.
AGACCAAAATGATAACAGTAAGAATGGGCAGAAAAATAAATTCAGACCTGATAAGTATTATCACTGCAGTAATAATACCAATGATGAAGGCCAGCAGTTTGTTATGGTTGGATGTACGGAAAAATACAGTTAAAACCGCAAGATACAATGCAGTAACGAAAAAAAGCAGAGGAATATATGAGGTAACCATGGACTCTCTCCATAGAAATATGGCATCTGCAAATGAAATAAGTGAAATGAAACAAACGGCTTCAAGGTATCCGTAATATTTCCAGACAACGAAACCAAGCAGTATAAAAGAAAAGAGGAATACAGTTAGAACGACATATCTCGTATTGGATTCACCAAATATAAAGAATGAGGCTCCGAGAAAAACAGGCAGTCCAGGAGAACGGAACATTGTGGGCTTGTATGGAGGCTTTAAACTGGCTGATATTCCATGACCTTTGGATATATTCAGAGCTACTACATAGTTCCATACATTATCATTAAAATCCCAGTCACTCCTGACATTTTCATATGCTGAATAATCAATCTTAAGGGGAATATCGCTATTTTTAGATAGCTCGTTAAATCTTACAGCTAACCCTATAACAAGAATGCCTATTAATAACAGGGCTTTTGTGAAAATATCTTTTTTTATCATTCCAAAGAACATAAAAAATAGTATATACTAACATTAACCTAAAATCTACAGTCTCAATAACCTGAGCACGGTTACGTCAAAGTCTTTTATACGGGAGAAGTGAGCAGGGGTGGTAGGCATCCATGATGACCGGCAGCGGGGAAAAACGTAGCAGGAGGAGCTCAGTAATAGCCTATATAAGGAAAAGATCAAC